>NZ_JBHYZV010000004.1:0-156303 GCF_042753905.1 Streptomyces sp. NPDC059248
TTTTTTATCTTGTCGGTGGGGGTCGTGGGGTCCGCCCCCCCCCCCAACTACGGCACCGGACCCTTTACCCGGGCTGGCGCAGGCGTCAGTAGAGGCCCTTGAACGCGTTCCAGCCGCCGGTCCCGATCAGCACCCGGGCGCCGTACGTACCGGCCCCGGTGGCGGAGTACCGCCACAGCTTGCCGGTGGTGTCCCGGGCCAGCAGTTCGGGGCGCCCGTCACCGGACAGGTCGCCGGTCCCGACGACGGCGGAGTAGACGTTCCAGCCGCCGCCGACCCGCACCCGCGCGGACACACCGCCGGTGGCGGTCCCGTCGTAGCGCCACAGCACACCGGCGGAGTCGATCCCGAGCAGATCCCCGCGGCCGTCCCCGTTCAGGTCCCCGGCTCCGGCGATCCGCTGGTACAGCTTCCAGTTCGTGCCGATCCGGACCCGCGGCTTCACCCGGTGGTCGGCCGTACCCGCGTAGAAGTACATGTCGCCGGTGGTCTTCTGGCGGGCGACGAGGTCGGTGAACCCGTCCCCGTTCACATCGCCGGACGAGGTCAACCGGTCGTACTGGGCCCAGCCGGACCCGATGACCGTATACGGCGACGCCGCGTTGACGATCTTGCCGCAGCCGGGCCGGTACGCCCGCAGCTGGTCCCCGACCCGGGCGAGTACGTCCCCGCACAGGTCCCTGTCGACATCGCCGGCGGGCACGAGTACGGCGTCCGCGGGGAAGTTGGCGCCGGTTCCGGTGCCGGTCCCGGGGACCCGGGCGGAGAGCCCGCCCGTACCGTTCCCCCGGTACATCGACACGGCCCCGGCGGAGTCCGTCACCAGCAGATCACCGTATCCGTCGTCCCCGCTGACGTCCCGCCATACGACGGCGCCGCCGCTCACCGTCAGGGCCCCGGTGACGGAGAGGTCGGCCCCCTGCCCGTCGGCCGGCTTCACGGTCAGGGTCCAGGAGTAGGCCCCGTTGGGTGCGAGCTTCCCGTCCGCGTCCTGCCCGGCCCACGACGCCGTGACCAGACCGCGGGCGTCGCCGCCGGTCAGGGTCTCGACGACCTTCCCGGTCGCCTTGTGCTTCAGCGCCAGCGACCACGAGGCCCCCGGCTTCGACAGCCACCACCGCGGCTTCCAGAGTCCGGTCCGGGTGTCGGTGCCGGCCGGGACGTCGGAGTCGATGACGGAGACCCGGGAGGCGGGGACGCCCGACGGGACGACCCGTACCCGGCGGTCCGTGCCTGTATAGGCGATGTGTCCGCCGAACCGGTCGACGGTCCAGCCGGAGCGGCGCACGGTACGGTCGCCGAGCTGGGCGGCGGTGGCGACCACGCGCTGCGGCAGGTCCGCCTCATTGCCGCCGGCGGGGATTCCGCCGTGCAGATCGACGAGGGTCAGACCGGCCGCGTCCGTACGGCGCACCAGGTAGCCGTCGCCGAGGAGCGTCTCGTCGCGCCCGAGCTTCAGGGTCCGCTTGGTCTGGGTGTCGTAGACCCCGGCGCCCTTGAAGGGGTAGGAGCTGACGCACCGGAAGTACACCCAGCGGCCCACGGCCTGGAGTTCATCGGGGACACAGCCCGCGTCGAAGGTCTCACCCGCGGCACCCGTCGCCAGGTTCTCCGCCGCCACCTTGGTCGACACACCCGTCCCGGCGTGCTCCCACCGGCCGAGGGCGCTCCACAGGGTGTTGCCCCAGACGGAAGACGCGACGGGCTCCCGCTTCCGGAGGGCGCTCCCGGTGTCGGCGTCCTTGAAGTGGAGGACCGCCTGCTGACCGCCCCACCCCTGGTTCACGATGCCGTACCGGCCGGAGAGGTCGACCAGGTCGGGGCTGCCGAGCCCGGATGTGACGCGCGGCCCCCACGAGGCGACGCCGTTCCGGTGGAGCACCGTGACGTCCCGCTCGGTGGCGGCCTTGCGGCCGTGCTGCCCGTCGCCGCTCGCGAACATGGTCACGCAGTACACGCCGTCGCTGCTGCCGCAGTCGGCGTCCCGGCCGGACGTGAGGTTGTCGACGGTCGACCTCAACTCCTCCGGACGGCCGGAGGTCTTCAGCCAGGTGCTCCGATAGGCCCCGATATGGGTGTACGGATTGTAGAGGCGGGAGTCGTCGGCCGTGGTGAGGATGCCGCTGCCCAGGGCGATACCCGCGGGCTTCGCCTCCCGGTCCTCGATATCGGCCAGGCGCTTGCGGGTGACCGTGCCGTCCGGGGCGGTGCCGAAGAGGTAGTACCCCCAGTCGAGGGTGCCTTCCCACGGCTTCTCCTCCGCGCCCGTCACGAGGAGGGAGCCGTCGGGCGTGCGGTGTACGGAGGTGGAGGCGACGGCCAGCAGGGTCCGGGAGTTCCCGACGGTGTCGTGCAGCACGAGCTCGTTGCCCCGGTACTCGTTGTTCCCCGGGTTGGGCGTGTCGACGGTGACGAAACCGCCGGCGAACGGCCGGACATGGCCCCCGTTCACACCCCGCAGGTCGACCGTGGCCGGTTCCGCGTTCAGATCGTCCCGGCGGTACACATGGGCGGCGAAACCGGTCTCGCCGCCGTAGTGGTGGAAGATCGTGTCCCGGTCGAAGGAGACGCTCTCGCCCCCGGTGGAGAGCGTCCTCAGGCTCCCGGTGGCGAGGTCGACGACCCACCACCCCTGGGACATCGTCGTCCCTTCCCACTTGATGCCGCGGACGGCGAAGGACCGCGCGTCGCCCTCACCGACGGTGAGGTTCCAGCCCTCCGGCAGCCCCGTCAGCTTCCGGTCCCGTACCCGACCGTTCTCCAGATCCAGCAGATGCAGGTCCGTGACGGCCTGCTCGGTCCCGGTCCGGGTGATGACGGTGTCGCCGTAGGTCGCGACATACGTCTGCCCCTCGGGGATCGGGACCGTGGTCGTCGCCCCGCCCCCGGACCGCTGCTGGAGCGCGACATGCGGTGTCGGGGACTCCTTGTAGACGGCGACGGTGTCGGAGCCGTGGCCGAAGTCCCGCGGGTACTTGTCGAAGCGGAACGTGTCCACCTGGTACGCCAGCGGCTCCGGCAGCCGGTGGTCGAGAACGGTCGTCGCCCCGGTCGCGTAGTCGATCCAGCGGAGCCGGTCGTCACCCTCCTGGGCGGTGAGGAAACCCGTCTCACCGGCGTTCAGGACGATGGTGGCGCGCGGCACGAAGCGCGCGCCCGGACTGATGGTGACGGAATCGGCGGACGTGCCCGGGGTGTCGGCGACAGCCGTCCCCGCGGTGGTCGTGCCGATTCCGGCGGTCACGGCGAGCGTGACGGTGAGAGCGATACGGCCGAGCGCGCGCTGACGGCGCGTGGCCCGCTTGTTCGGCGGACGAATCACGAAGAAGTCCCTCCCCAGGGCAACCGGCGCAGGGGGGCTGTGGAACCGCCGATCACCCCTGCGCGAGCAGCGCGACATTAGCAGGGTGCGGATATTCCGCGACATCGGGTTTCGAACCGGTTCATACGCGGGACCAGGGCGAACGGCTCCGTACCGCTATGCCTCCCGGGCCACCCGCTCCAACCGCCCGCGGTGCCGCTCCCACCACGCGCCGTCCCCGTCCGGCAGCCCCACGTTGTTCTCGCTCATCCCGACGGCTCCGTCGATCAGCTCCCGGAGGATGTCGGCGTGTCCGGCGTGCCGCTGCGTATCGGCGATCACCCGCACCACGGCGTGCCGCAACGTCACCTCGTCGCGGCCGGCGGGCCACCACGGCACCCGCCCGACGGTGTCGAGGTCGAGCGCCCCGATCGTCGCGTCCGCGTGTGCCCACGCCCGGCGGTAGAGCCCCACGACGAACGCCCGCGACTCGTCGGCGGTCGCCCACATGTCGGCATTGGCCTCGGCGCCCTCCGCGACCCACGGCAGCGGCTCCCCGGACGGCCGCCCGAAGGTGTCCCCGAGATAGCCCAGTTCCACGGTGGCCGCGTGTTTCACCAGACCCAGCAGATTGGTCCCGGTCGGTGTCATGGGCCGGCGGACGTCGTACTCCGAGAGCCCTTCGAGCTTCCACAGCAGGGCCTCGCGGGCGGACCGGAGATAGAAGAGGAGATCGGCCGCGGCATCGGTGGTGGGGATCATCCGGTCAGTCTGCCGTCCGTGACCACCTTCCCGGTCATCCCTTGACCGCCTCCGCGATCCGCCGTGCGGCCTCGGCGGGGGTGAGCCGGGTGGTGTCGACGACTTCGGCCTCGGCGTGCAGCCAGGTACGCGCCGCCTCGGCGTAGGGCTCCAGATAACGGATCCGGAACGGGGAGTCGGGGCCGACGACGGTGTCGCCCGCGATCCGCGCGCGAAGGACCTCCTGGTCGGCGTGGAGCACGAAGTGCCGTACCGGAACGCCGTACCGGGCGAGACCCGAGCTGATCTCGCGCCAGTACTCCTCGACCAGGACGGTCATCGGCATCACCAGAGTCCCGCCGGTGTAGTCGAGCACGCGCCGCGCGGTCTCGACGACGAGCGGTCGCCACGGCGGCCAGTGCTGGAAGTTGTCCGTCTCCGGCAATCCCGGAGCGATATCCATCAGCGCCTCGCCGACCTTCTCGGCGTCGAACACCCGTGAGTCCGGCAACAGCCGCTGGACGAGTGCACTGGTCGTCGTCTTGCCCGCGCCGTGCGTTCCGTTGAGCCATACGATCATGCGCTCGACGCTAGTGCCGTACGGGCCGCGAGGGGCGGGAGTGATGACGTTCCGGTACGGGTTCGGCACATCTCGGGGACATCGCGGCACTCGGTGTGACTGCCCTGGCCCTGTCCCGGACGACCGGGGGTGTGTCAGCGCGCCGCGAGGTCGACGAGCAGTTCGGCGGCGGTCTTCGGGTGGACGAGCCAGCGCAGATGACCCCCCTCGAGCGTCCGGACGTCGAAGGGGTTGTCGGGTGTGAGCGCGTCGGCTTCGCGAATCATGCGGTCCTGCACGGCGGGCGGAATGCAGGCATCGTCGGCCAGGCGCACATAGGTCTTGGGAACCCGGCCCCAGGTCATAGCCTGTGCCCGGTCGGCGGACGTACCGACGTCGAGGTTCTCATCGGGCTGGAAGGTGTTCAGGAAGGTCCGGAACTCGTCATCGGTGAGGTCTGCGGCGACCGCTCGCTTGAACGCGCCGAGCGCCGCCGGGTCGGCGGTGCGGAAGTTGGTCCGGAGCAGACCGAGTTCAGCCGGGTTCCCGACGAGCGTGGCGGCGAAGGCCCCCGGGTCGATGTCCGCCATCTCCGGCTGAGCGTAGTAGTCGCTCACGTCCAGATCGACGGGGCACCAGGCGGAGACGTAAACGATCCGGTCGATCAGCTCGGGCCGGGCGTTGGCGACGGCGGTGGCCGTGATGCCGCCCCTGCTGTGGGCGACGAGGACGGTGGGCCCGTTCCGCCCGGCCCGTTCGAGGACGTCGATCACGCGGGCGGCGTTGTCGGCGAGCGTGACCCCCTTGATGCTCCCCGGTTCCGCGGCGAGGGCGTCGAGATCCTGGGGAGCCTGGTAGGCCGCGGGAAAGGTCGCCTCGAATCCGTGCCCCGGAAGGTCGACCGCGGCCGAGCGCTGCCCGAGCAGGGCGAGTTCGGCCTGCAGTGGGGCGAACGAGAACGAATTCGCGAAGGCCCCATGAACAAGAATGAAGGTCGTCGGATTCTGCATGCCTCAGCCTCCAACATCACGATCTTCGGAGCAAGATCAGAGGTTCAAGAGGCCTGCGACTCGGCGATGGCCCGGGTGACGCTCGGGGAACTCGTAGCCGCTCACACGGTTCCGGCGCCGGCACCGGCTGTCAGCCCCCGCACCTCATAGGTCTGTGGGCTTGTCGGCGCCGGGGCCGGCCTGCCGAACGCGGCGTCTCAGTACGAGCGCGCCACCACAGCCACCGTGCCCGGGGCATCGTCAGCCGCCGGTACCGATCCGTCCTCGGCGACCAGGCAGCGCACGGATACGCCCTGCTCGGCGAGGATCTCCTCGCCGTCCGGGCCGAGATCTGCCCACGGGATCCGCGCCCAGCCTGTGGCCGCCGCTTCGGCGGCCTCCTCGATGGTCGAGACGTCCGAGGTACGGGTCTCACGGCGCTCGCGGGACTCGCGCAGCAGCTGTGCCTGGTCCTCGTCCAGCACCTTGGGCAGCAGGTCGGCGAGCGCGTCGAGCCGCACCGGGGTCTTCCCGCCGGGGATGCGACGGACCAGCATCACGGTGCCGGCCTCCACGTCACGGGGGCCGATCTCGATGCGTACGGGTACACCCTTGAGTTCCCAGTCGACGGCGCGGCGGCCGAAGGGGGTGTCGACGCGGTCGTCGACCTGTACGCGGATGCCTTCGGCTTTGAGCCGGGCGCCCAGCTCGCGGACCTCGGCCACGGCCTCGTCGCCCTTGACCGCCATGACGACGACCTGGACATGCGCGAGGCGCGGCGGGACCCGCAGGCCGTTGTCGTCGCCGTGCATCATCACCAGGGCGCCGATCATGCGGGTGGTGGAGCCCCAGGAGGTCTGCCAGACCAGTTCCTGCTTGCCGTCCTTCGAGAGGTACGAGGTGTTGAAGGCCTTGGCGAAGTTCTGGCCCAACTCGTGGCTGGTGGCCATCTGCAGGGCCTTGCCATCGCCCATCATGCCTTCGAGCGTGAGCGTGTTGACGGCGCCCGCGAACCGTTCCTTGACGGTCTTGCGGCCGGGGACGACGTCCATCGCCAGGACGTTCACCATGAAGTCCTCGTACACCTTGCGATGGATGTGCGCGGCGAAGTCGCGGGCGTCCTCGCGGGTGGCGTGCGCGGTGTGGCCCTCCTGCCACAGGAATTCCGTCGTACGAAGGAACAGGCGCGGCCGGAGTTCCCAGCGGACCACGTTCGCCCACTGGTTGATCAGCAGGGGCAGGTCGCGGTAGCTCTGCACCCACTTCGAGAAGTACTCATTGATGATCATCTCGGAGGTGGGGCGGACGACCGCCGGCTCCTCCAGCTCCTTGCCGCCACCATGGGTGACGACCGCGAGCTCCGGGGCGAAGCCCTCGACGTGGTCGGCCTCACGGGTGAGATACGACTGCGGGATCAGCAAAGGGAAGTACGCGTTCTGGGTGCCCGTCTCCTTGATGCGGGCGTCCATCTCGGACTGCATCCGCTCCCACAGGCCGTAGCCGTACGGCCGGATGACCATCGTGCCGCGCACAGGACCATTGTCGGCCAGCTCGGCCTTGTTGATCAGATCCTGGTACCAGCGGGGGAAATCCTCCGCCTGCGGGGTGAGAACGGGTGCCTTTGCCATGGCGCGCATGCTAGGGGCCGCGCCGGTCCGAGAGCCAACCATTACCCGTCCCGTTACCCGTCCCGTCCCCGTCCCGTAGATGCCGCGGCGGGGCAGCTGTGGCTTGGTGCCGGGTGGGCTCGCAAGTGGACGGTGGCCTACCGGTTGCCGGGTCGGAGGTCGTGTGCGCGGTACGGGATGTGGCATCGGTGCCGCTCTTCGGGGCTCAGCCGGTCCGTTCCTTCAGCCGGCGTCCCCGGCAGCGGCACCGTCCGGGTCTGCACTCGATGGTGAGTACGGGGCGGTTGCACGGCTTCGAGAGCCTTGAGGAACAGCGCTTCTTGCTGGCGCTCGACTTCGCCGGCGGGATCCGGGACGTTCTCTCGCAGCCGATGCGGATCCGGTTCCGGTCGGCGGACGGCGCCGCGGCGCGGCACGGTTCGCGCCGACTACGTGCTGGAGACGGTGTTCTGGGACGCCGGTACCGCCCGGCTGCTGCCGCGCCTGCTCAAGGGCCGCATCCGCGGGCCGGTGTTCGTCACCCACCGCCGCCCCGGACCCGGCAAGACGGCCCGGAGGGGCGGGCGTCCAGCCGGTGCGCCGCGGTCGACGGACTGCCCGGCACCGGCCCCTGGGTCACTCGGCCGGTGCGCGGGCCGAAGGGCCCGGTCGCTCAGGTTCCGCCGGGTTTGCCCGTCGAGACCAGCAGGAGGACGGAAGAGCCCGGTGCCACCGGTTTCGCGCCGCCCCGGGGCTGACTGCTGATCACCTGCCCGGCGGGAGCGTTCCAGTCCGTGTGCCGCATGATCGTGCAGCTCAGTCCGAGTCCGCGCAGCAGGCTTCCGGCCTGTTCGACCGGCATGCCGGCCAGGTCCGGCAGCGCGATGCCCGCTCCCGTGGTCTGCTCCTGCTCCTGTGCCGGAGTCGCATCGGCGCTTCCGCTCTTGGGGGTGCCGGTGGCGAGCGGGGTGCACGCCCCGTTCGCCGGTGGGGACAGGGACGGGGAGGCGCCGGGCGCGGGCGGCACGGGCTTCAGCGCGAAGAACCCCACCGTGGCGCCCGCCAGCACGCAGCACGCCGCAGCGGTGCCGAGGAGCGCCCGGCGGGTGCGGCTGCGGCTGACGGCTCGCTCGATCGCGGCCGCGTCGACGACCGGCGCCGTCGGCCCGTCGGCGAAGGAGGCCACCGCGGCACGCAGCTCGGCTTCGAGGCCCGGCTCGAACGGGGCCGGTCCGGACGACGTGTTCCTCACTTCGTACCTCCGAAAGCGGTCGACGGCGTGTGCGGCGCCTGGGCGCCCGATACGGAATCGCGCAGCTTGGCCAGGCCGCGGGCGAGCTGGGACCTCACCGCACTCGAAGAGATGTCCAGGACGTCGGCGACCTGCCGGGCGTCCAGATCGTGCAGGTAGTACAGGACCACCACGCTGCGCATGCCCATCGGCAGCCCGAGCAGTGCCTCGATCAGTTCCGCGCGCAGATCCACCTGCCCGAACCGGTCCCGGGGGTCGGCCGTCTCGGGCACCCCCGACAGCCCGGGGCGCTCGCCCCGGCGCGACAGCCGCCGCCAGCGGTCGTTGGCCAGGTTGACCAGCACTTTGCGCACATACGCCTCCGGCGAGTCCGCCACCGCGACCTTCCGCCACTGTCGGCACGCCCGCTCCAGCGCCTCCTGCACCAGATCCTCGGCCACATGCACGTCACCGGTCAGCGCATACGCGGTGCGGAACAACGCTCCCGACCGCTGTGCGACGAACTCCGTGAATCCGATGCCCGGACCGCTCCTGCGAAACCTCACCCGCCGACCTCCTCTCCTCGTCCCGTCCCGATCACTGCCCCCATGACGGCGAAACGGGGCCGAGTGCTGCACCGAGCCGCCGGCAGTGACGTGAATCACAGCCGGGGCGGAAGGGTGTCCCGGGACCTCGCGCCGCTGCCGCCCGGGGTGCGGGCGGGGCCCGGCAAAGCGGAGGGCCGCCGGGCGGGCGGCCCGCAGTCGGCCGAGCCGTCGGAAACTCGACCGGCACCCCGGACCTCCAGGCAGTTGATCAACACGACTGCCGAAGGTTCGACCACCACGGAACCGCAGGTCAACGGGCTCCGGAGAGCGCGGAGGGCTTAGCGCCGGTTTTCGTTCCGATGTTCCTCAACCCCCGTTGCCCCGACAGCCGGTCCGAGCGGCCTCCAGCCGGCTGAAACCTCCCACGCGGCCCGCCGCGCCGGCCACGAAGCTTGAAACCTCGGCCAGAAACCCTGAACACACAGGCCAAGTGGCGTGAAACTGGCCAGTTGGCCTGCAAAGTCTCAGTGTTGCGTGGCGCACTATTGCAAGCATCTGCTTGCAATAGTTAGCAAGGGCGGGCACGATCGAGGCATGGCATCACTCAACGTCGGCAATCTCGGCGAGTACCTCCGCGAGCAGCGGCGCAGCGCGCAGCTGTCGCTGCGGCAGCTCGCCGATGCCGCCGGGGTGTCGAATCCGTATCTGAGCCAGATCGAGCGCGGGCTGCGCAAGCCGAGCGCGGAGGTGCTCCAGCAGGTCGCCAAGGCGCTGCGGATCTCCGCCGAGACGCTGTACGTGCGGGCCGGGATCCTCGACGAGCGGGACCGGGACGAGCTGGAGACGCGGGCGGTCATCATCGCCGACCCCTCCATAAACGAGCGGCAGAAGGCCGTTCTGCTCCAGATCTACGAGTCCTTCCGCAAGGAGAACGGGTTCGAGGTCACGGACGGTCCCGATGCCGCCGACCCCGCAGCGACGGACGCCTCGACGGGCGCGGACGTCGTACCGGACCAGCCGGAGACCGGGAGACCCCGGGACCCGCTGGCTAAGCCCGCCGAAGCCGAAGCGGACGGGAGCCGCCGGGGCGGGCGGCGCGGTGGACGCGCCGCCGACACGCCTCCGGGCTCCGACCCGGCCGCCTGAATCGTCAGCCCCTGCGTTCCGGGAGGACCACCCCATGGCCATCACCGATGACCTGCGCGAACTGCGCAAGAACCTCAGCGACCCCACCCCCCTCTACTTCGCCGCCGGCACCGCCGATCTCGCCGTCCAGCAGGCCCGGAAGGTGCCCGCCCTGCTGGAGCAGCTCGCCGCGGAGGCGCCGGAGCGTATCGAGGGGATCCGCAACGATCTCAACGAGCTGCGCAACACCGACCCGAAGGCCGTCCAGGAGCGGGTCACGGGCCAGGCCAAGGACGCCCAGGCCACCGTGTCGGCGAAGGTGACCGAGGTCATCGGCGGCGGTATCGGCAGCCTGGACGAGGAGCTGAAGAAGCTCGGCGAGACCGCCCAGGACCTGGCCCTGCGCGGAGTCGGCGTCGCCGCCGAGTACGCCGTCAAGGCCCGGGAGACGTACGAGCGCGTCGCCGAGCACGGCGAGCAGACCGTACGGACCTGGCGCGGCGAGGCCGCCGAGGAGATCACCGATATCGCGGTCGCCGTCGAGCCGGAGCCCGCGCCCGCGCCGAAGCGGCAGCCCAGGGCCGGAGCGGCCGCCGGGACCGCGACGGGGACGAAGACCGCCGCCCGCCCGCGCCCCCGCCCCGCCAAGGCCGAGCCCGGCACCGGGGCCGGGAAGGCCGCGCAGCCCAAGGGCGCCACGAAGAAGACCCCGGCTCCGCGCCGGGCTCCCGCCGCCCGCAGGACGGCCTCGAAGAAGACCCCGCCGCCCGCCGAGTGACCCGTACGGGTGTACGCGAGCACGGACCGGGCACCCTTGAGGCGTCCGGTCCGTTCTCCGTCCCCGCCGGGTACGGTTACTGGAGAGGGCACTACATCATCGACCCCCTAGGCGGTGCCACACATGCTGCGCGCGAACTTCGATCTGACCCTGTGGACAGTCCTCTATTGGGCCTTCCTGGGCACGGCCGTGGTCGCCCTGGCGATGGCCGCCTTCACCCGTGAGGACGCGTACCGCGCCACCGACAAGCAGACCAAGCCGTTCTGGCTGATCCTCCTGGGCGTCACGGTGCTGGTGAACGTCCTGCTCCCGGGCATGCTCTTCCTGAAGCTGATCGGACTGATCGCCACGATCGTCTTCTTCGTGGACGTCCGGCCCGCGACCAAGCAGGTCACGGGCGGCGGACGGCGCGGCGGCGGCTCCAGCAGCGACGGCCCGTACGGCCCCTACAACGGCGGCCGATAGCCCCCCGCCCGGCTCCGCCCTCGACCGAGAACGGCTCCGTACGGCCCCTTGAGGCTCTGTACGGAGCCGTCGGGCGTTCCCGCCGCCGCTTCTCCCGTGGCTCCTCCCGCTTTCGCCCCCGCTCAGCCGCGGCTCAGCAGCAGGACCGCCAGGTCGTCCGTCAGCTCGCCGCCGTTCAGCTCCCGCGCCTCCGCGACCGCCGATTCCAGCAGCGCCTCACCGTCGTGCCCCTCGGCGAGCTGCCGTGTGATCATCGCCTGGAGGCCCTCCTGGCCCAGCCTGGTCCGCTGACCCGGGCCGGTCCGTCCCTCGATCAGCCCGTCCGTGTACAGCAGCAGCGACCAGGCGCCGCCCAGGGTGATCTGGTGGCGCGGCCAGCGGGCCCGCGGCAGCAGCCCGAGCGCCGGTCCGCCGTCCTCGGGCGGCAGCAGCTGGGCCGCCCGGCCGCCCCGAACGACCAGTGGCGACGGATGGCCCGCCAGGCACAGCCCGGCCCGCCGGCCGTCCGGCGCGATATCGATCGTGCAGAGCGTCGCGAAGATCTCGTCGCTCTCCCGCTCGTGCTCCAGCACCCGCTGGAGGGTGGAGAGCAGCTCGTCCCCGCAGAGCCCCGCGAAGGTCAGGGCCCGCCAGGCTATCCGCAGCTCCACCCCGAGCGCCGCCTCGTCCGGGCCGTGGCCGCAGACGTCGCCGATCATCGCGTGGACCGTGCCGTCCGGGGTGCGGACGGTGTCGTAGAAGTCCCCGCCGAGCAGCGCGCGGGAACGGCCGGGCCGATAGCGCGACGCGAACCGCAGCTCGGAGCCGTCCAGCAGGGGAGTGGGCAGCAGGCCGCGCTCCAGCCGGGCGTTCTCCTGGGCCCGCAGCCGGGACTCGGCGAGCTTCATCTGCGCGGTGTCGGCGCGCTTGCGCTCGACGGCGTACCGCACGGTACGGCTCAGCAGCCGGCCGTCCAGCTCGTCCCGGAAGAGGTGGTCCTGCGCCCCCAGCCGGACCGCGGCGGCCGCGCGCTCGCCGTCTCCCGACGTGGTGAGGGCGAGGACGGCATGGCGCGGCGCGAGCCGCAGGACGTGCCGGAGGGGGCCGAGCCCGTCCTCGGCGGCCGTACCGCTGCCGCCGGTGCCGCCGCCACCGGCCCCGCTACCGCCACCGCCGCCGGTGAGGGCGAGGTCGAGCAGGACGCAGTGGACGTCGTCCGTGAGCAGCCGCTCCGCCTCGGTCAGATTCCGGGCGGTCCGGATCCGCACCCGGGTGGCCGTGCCCCCGCCGGGCTCGGTCAGCTCGGGAGCGGTGAACGTCCCCGTCGGGTCGTCCTCGATGACGAGGAGCGTGAGCTGACTCGGCTCGGCGGCGCCGATGGCACCGGGGGTGTCCACGGCGTCGACGGCGTGGACGTCGGCGGGGCCTCCGGTGGCTCCGGTGCCGTTCGGATCACCACCGGCGGGCGGCCGCGCCGACACGGGCGCGCCGGTCTCCGTGACGGAGGCGTTCCGCTGTCGCGGTACGGGTACGGGCATGGGTCCGGTTTCCTTTCCCTCCCCCGAGGGCGCGGCGGGCCGACGAACGACGACCCGCCGACGGGGACCATAGCGGTAGCGCGCGGTGCGGCGGAATGCCGTATCCGGGAGGGCGGGGGCCATCTTCCCGCCCGGTACGGAGACTTGGCCCCGCCCTCATGAGATACATCACGCGATACCCCGCCCACCACCCCGGAGGGCGGCTCCGCCGGGGTGACGAGCCCCACGAGCCCCCACCGGCACCGCCCGCGCGGCGCCCACCCCGGCCCGTACGGGCACCGGCGCTCCGGGCGCCCCGTACTCCGAGCGCCCCCGTGCCCCCGGCGGCTCCGTACCCGCCGTCTCCTGCCTCTTCTACGCCCCCGGCCGGACCACGCCCAGGATCTTGTTGGCTCCGGCGCCCGTGACGGTGACCGTACGGCCGGGGCGCGGGGCGTGGACTATCTTGCCGTCGCCTATGTACATCCCGACATGGCTCGCGTCGTCGTGGTAGATGATCAGGTCGCCCGGGCGCATCTCCCCGGTACCGATCCTCTTGAGCTGCCGCCACTGCTCCTGCGACGTCCTCGGTATGTTCACCCCGGCCGCCGCCCACGCCTTCGACGTCAGCCCCGAGCAGTCGTACGACTTCGGGCCCTCGGCGCCCCATTCGTACGGCAGCCCCACCTGGGCCAGGGCGAACTTCACGGCCGCGGTGCCCTCGACACTGATCGTCCCCTCGACCTGCTTCAGCGCGCCGGACCTGATCCAGGCGTCCTGGGCCCGGTCGGCGGCCTCCTTCTCGAGGAGCAGCAGCCGGGCCTTCTCCTCCTTCTCCAGCCGGTCCTCGATCTTCTTCGCCTCGGCGATCTTCGCGGCGACCCGCTTCTTCGCGTCCGCCATCCGCACCCGCTCGGTCTCCAGCCGCTTCCACTGCGCGCTCGCGTTCGTCGCGTAGGCGCCCAGCTCGGACCGCGCCTGCTTCAGATCGCCCAGCAGGTCCTTGGTGGCCTTCTGGCCCTGGAGCAGCCGGTTCCCGTTGTCGAGGAAGGTCCGGGGGTCGTCGGCCAGCAGGAACCGGGCCTCGCGCGGCAGCCCACCCGTCCGGTACTGCGCACGGGCCGCCGCGCCCGCCGCGTCCTGCAGGGCCACGATGCGCTCCTGGGCCCGCGCGGCCTCCTTCGCGAGCCGTACGATCTCCGCGGACTGCTGCTCGACGCGCTCCTCGGCCAGGTTGTAAGCGTCGGTCGCGGACACGGCCTGGTGATAGAGGCCCTCTATCTCGACCCGGATCTGCTCCAGGCTCTTGCCATCTGTCCCGGTCCCGGCTCCGGCCCCCAGCCCCACGGCACCCGACGTGCCGGGGCTTCTCGGCGCGACGGGAGGAGTCGGCTCACCCGGCGCCGCGACGGCCGTGGCGGCCGAGGTCGCCGAGAGCGTCAGCGCGCTCACCAGAACGACCGCCGCGGCGGCCCAGAGTCGTCGCGTCACGATTCCCCCTCCTGCTTGCTCCTGCGGCGCGTGCGAGAGCCGCGCCGGCCACACCAACCACACCAACCACATCGATCTGATTTACCGTCAGTAACCTCTCGGCGCTGCGGCGATGGTGCCACGCCCCTGCCGAAATCGACAGAGGCCGCCACCCCGCGAGCGCCGCGAAATCCTGCCCGCCGAAGTCCCCGACACCTTCACTACGCCCGGCCCGCCGCCACGGTTCCCGCTCCACCCCGCACGTCATTCGAACGAGTGACCGAAACCCCGTGAAACCTGCCCCGCGCCCCCGCGCGCCCCCGGCCCGAGCTGCCCTGCCCCGCGCCCCCGCGTCAGTGCCCGGTCCGGGGCGCCAGCGCCTCCCACGCCACCGTGACCTCCCCCTGCCGCCACCGCCGCCGGTCGTCCCGCAGCGGCCAGTCGCCCGCCAGCGCCCCCACCGCCGAGATCCAGCGCTGCCGCGCGCCGAGCGACGCGTACGGCGCCGCCGCCGCCCACGCCCGGTCGAAGTCCCGCAGAAAGGCATGCACCGGCTCGCCCGGCACATTGCGGTGGATCAGCGCCTTCGGCAGCCGTTCCGCCAGGTCGGAGGGGCGGTCGAGGGACCCGAGCCGGGTCGCGAAGGTGACCGTACGCGGCCCTTCCGACCCCAGCGCCACCCACACATGCCGCCGCCCGATCTCGTCGCACGTCCCCTCGACCAGCAGCCCGTCCGGCGCCAGCCGCCCGCACAGCCGCGCCCACACGGCCGCGACCTCCCCCTCCTCGTACTGCCGCAGGACGTTCGCCGCCCGGATGAGCGTCGGCGGTACGTCGACCGGCAGCTCGAAGCCCCCGTACCGGAAGGCCAGCCCCGCCTCCTCGTACGGCCTCGCCGCCGCGACCCGCTCCGGGTCGATCTCGATCCCGACGACCTCGCACCGGGGATCGGCCTCGGCGCGCAGCCGCCGGGCCAGTTCGAGGGTGGTCCAGGGGGCGGCGCCGTATCCGAGGTCGACGGCGAGCGGCCGGTCGCTCGCCCGCAGCGCCCGCCCGTGGACGGCCGCGATCCAGCGGTCCATCCGGCGCAGGCGGTTCGGATTGGTCGTCCCGCGGGTGGCGGTGCCGACGGGGCGGGAGGTCATGCGTCGAGGGTATGCCGGGGCGCGGCGACGCTCCCCCCTGCGCCCGGCGGACCCCACCCCCCGTACTCACTCGGTCACGATTTGGCAAAGTGCTGGGCGAAAGGAAATGGAAGGGACCCCTCCGCTGTTGTGCGGTGGCGGAAGTCCAAGAGCTGCCCGCCGATTCGCCATGCCCGGAACGAGGAGGGACCCGCGTGAGTCAGTACGTCTCCCGCATCTCCACCGGTCTGGCCCCGCGGCTCAGATTCCCCGGGGTGCACCGCAAGCCGCGCCGTATCGCGATGCTCAGCGTCCACACGTCCCCCCTCCACCAGCCCGGCACGGGAGACGCCGGCGGGATGAACGTCTACATCGTCGAGCTGGCCAAGCGGCTCGCCGCGATCAACATCGAGGTGGAGATCTTCACCCGCTCGACCGCCGGCGGTCTGCCGGACACGGTCGAACTGGCTCCCGGGGTGCTCGTCCGGCACGTCGACGCCGGTCCGTACGAGGGTCTGGCCAAGGAGGACCTGCCGGGCCAGCTCTGTGCCTTCACCCACGGTGTGATGCGTGCCTGGGCCCGCCACCGCCCCGGCCACTACGACCTCGTCCACTCCCACTACTGGCTCTCCGGCCATGTCGGCTGGCTCGCCGCCGACCGCTGGGGCGTCCCCCTGGTCCATGCCATGCACACCATGGCCAAGGTCAAGAACGCGGCGCTGGCCGACGGCGACACGCCCGAACCGTCCTCCCGCGTCATCGGCGAGACGCAGATCGTGAACGCCGCGGACCGGCTGATCGCGAACACGGCGGAGGAGGCGGCCGAACTGGTCCGGTTCTACGACGCCGATCCGGCGAAGGTCGCCGTGGTCCACCCCGGGGTGAACCTCGAACGCTTCCGCCCCGACCCCGACCCCACCGCCCCGGTCACCGCCCGCGACCGGGCCCGGGACCGGCTCGGCATCCCCCGGGACGCCTTCGTCCCCCTCTTCGCCGGCCGGATACAGCCCCTCAAGGCCCCCGATGTCCTGCTGCGCGCCGTCGCCCTCCTGCTGGAACGGGACCCGTCCCTCCGTTCCCGGCTGTACGTCCCCGTCGTCGGCGGCCCCAGCGGCAGCGGCCTCGCCAAACCCGAGGGACTCCAGAAGCTGGCCGCCCGGCTGGGCACCACCGATGTCGTGCATTTCCGGCCCCCGGTCGGCCAGGACCTGCTCGCGGAGTGGTTCCATGCCGCGAGCGTGCTGGTGATGCCCTCGTACAGCGAGTCCTTCGGGCTGGTCGCCGTCGAGGCGCAGGCGACCGGCACACCCGTGATCGCGGCGGCGGTCGGCGGGCTGCCCGTCGCCGTCCGGGACGGTGTGACCGGCATCCTCGTCGACGGCCACGACCCGGCCCACTACGCCGACGCGCTCCGGCGGCTGCTGGACGACCCGGCGCTCGCCGACCGGATGGGCGCGGCGGCGGCCCGGCACGCGGAATCCTTCGGCTGGGACGCGGCGGCGGCCGCCACGGCGGACGTCTACACCGCCGCCATGCAGGAACATCGCCGCCGGGTACGCTCGCACCATGGCTGACGACGGTGTACGCGAGTCCCCCGCCGAGGTCCTCGAACGGACCCTGCGCGACGCGGACCTGGAGTGGGAGAGCCCGGAGCCCGGCTCGTACGTGGTCACCCTCCCCGGCAGCCGGAAACTGGCCACGAACGTCGCGCTCCGGATCGGCGAGCACGCCCTCTCCGTCAACGCCTTCGTCATCCGCCACCCCGACGAGAACGACGGCGCCGTCCACCGCTGGCTGCTGGAGCGGAACCTCAAGCTGTACGGGGTGTCGTACGCGATCGACCGGCTCGGCGACATCTACCTCACCGGCCGCCTCCCGCTCTCCGTCGTCACCCCCGACGAACTCGACCGCCTGCTGGGCTCGGTGCTCGAAGCGTCGGACGGCGCGTTCAACACCCTGCTGGAGCTGGGTTACGCGAGCGCGATCCGCAAGGAGTACGCCTGGCGTGTCTCGCGCGGCGAGTCGACGCGCAACCTGGCCGCCTTCACCCGCCTGACGGGCGAGCCCCCGACGGGGGACTGACCTCGTCGGCGGCCTCGACGGCCTCGGCGGCACCGGCGTCCCGGTGGAACTCGTGCACGACCTCGATCCGCCCCACGATGTGCGCGTTGAACTCGTCCAGCTCCTCCGCGGGCACCCACAGTTCGAGGATGGTCCGCCCACCAGCCTGCTGTACGGGATACCGGCGCAGGAACTCCGAGTCGACCTCGAACCGGGTGACGAACCCGGAGCCGGAGTGCTTGACGTTCCAGTCCCGCGCGATCATGATCGCGTACTCCTCGTTGAGGACGGGATAGAAGATCGGCTGCTCCGCCAACCGCGCCGGCCACGCCCGCCACTCCAGCTCCCGCACCAGCTCCAGTTCCTCGGGCCCGGTGGGCCGCCAGAGGGTCGTGGTGGGTCGTGTGTCCGTCATGGCGATCGCGCTCCGGGTCGGTGGTCGGCACCCGACCGTACCGACGCCGTCACCCTCATGACCACGGCTTTACGCCCCCGCCCCCGCCGACCGAAGGAGGTTTCCACCCCGCCACGGCATGGCTCCGAACCCCACCACTCCACACCCGGATCCTGAGGTTCCACGGCCCACCTCAGCCGACCGGCGTCCCCCGGAGAGCCGGGCATCATCGGCATCGCCCTCGGCGCGGTCCTGGCGGCGGTCTTCGCCCAGGGCTCCTGGGAGTGGTTCTCCACCTACATCGGCCTGACCCTGCTGACCCTGATCCTCTGCTTCTACCCCCGCCCGGTGTGGACCCCGCCCCCCGCCCCCGCCTACTTCCGCAACCTGGCGGCCTACGCCACGGTCATCGGCCTGATCACCTCCATCGCCCTGGCCCCCGCTCTGCAACGCCGGCCCTGGCTCTTCCCCATGCCGGCCACCCGCGCCGACTGCCCGTCCCTGGGCACCTACGAGTCCCTCCGCACCAAGGCGGCCCTCGCCACGGAGGCCTCGCGCGACCCGTCGGCCCTGTCCTTCGCCCAACAGACGGCAAGCCACCAAGCGGTGGCGGACTGCCTCTCCCGCACGACGACCCGCTGGCTCCCGGTCTACGCACTGGGCGTCGCGCTCCTGGTCGCGGTCACGTTGTGGTCCTTCGACCGGGCGCGCGGGGCCACGGCGCCGGTACGCCGATAAGAACGCTCGTCCCTTCGGGAACACGTCCCTCAATCTTCTTCGTCATCCCCGTACATATCCGCGCAGAGACGTTCCTTCGCCGCTTCGAGGCGCACGGTGTAGTCCGGTTGGAAGATCTCGCTCAACGACTTGTCCAGCGTCCCCGAGATCGCGTGGATCGGCGACCAGACCGCACGATCCGGCACGATCTCCTCCAAGGCGTCGGAGCGGAACATCACTTGATAGAGCCAGTCCGACAGTACGAACGCCTGATCGCGCGTGAGCTTGATGGTGATTGCCTGTTCATCCATGATCACAACCTAGCCACCGCCTGGCGCCCGTCAGCCTGTCGGCATGGCCCCATGAGACCGAGAAGAGGCACCGATGAAAACCGTGGAAGCCGAACTGTTCACCGACGGGGGCAACGACGCGGTGGTTCGCCTTCCGGGGCGGCGGTTTCCCGGGGTACTGATCCAGGGGGACACTCTCAGCACGCTCCAGTCGGATGTGGCCGAGCTGGTCGAACTCTGCGCCGCGGGCGACTTGACCGAGGCTCAGGAGGCGGCGGCCCTGCTCCTGGACGAGCTGGGCGCGAAGCTCCAGCGCTATGCCGACGCACTCGAAGCGCACGGGATCCCGCGGCCCTTCTGATCCGTGATCCGTGATCCGCGCGAGCGCGCAGCTCGGGGCCTCTGCGTAGTGGGCTGTAGCGTCGGAGTATGACTTCGGGCGCGGTGGTCGGGGACGGGTTCTCGCCCGATACGGCGGGTGCGGTGCTGGTGCGGGCGTGCCGGAGGGCAGGGCTTCGTTCGGCGGGCGCCGAGCTGATCCGGCTGGGCTCCAACGCCGTGTACCGGCTGGTCGGGGAGCCCGTGATCGTGCGGATCGCTCGCGACCTCGAAGCATTCGCGGACATGACCCGCGCGGTCCGGGTGGCCCGATGGCTGGAGGACGAGGCGTTTCCGGCTGCCCGGGTACCCGCCGACGTTGAGCAGCCACTGGTCGTGGACCGCCGGGTGGTCACGTTCTGGGTGAGCGCCCAGGACGATGAGGAGTACGCGGCACTGCCCGAACTGGCGGACCTGCTGCGACGGCTCCACCGGCTGGAGGTGCCCGGGGCGCTCGGGCTGCCGTCCTACGACCCCTTTCGCGATGTGTGGTCCAGCCTCCGTGCCCTCGGCGACTTGCCTGGTGACGACGTCCCGTTTCTCAACAAGCAAGCGGAGCGGATACAGAAGGAGTACGACCGCCTCGACTGGGTCCTCGACGTCGGCGTGATCCACGGTGACGCGAACGTTGGCAACGCGCTCCTGGGCCACGAGGGCCGTCCGGTCCTGATCGACCTCGATGGGTTCTCGTCGGGGCAGCGGGAGTGGGACCTCGTCTCCACTGCCCTCTACTACGAGCGCTTCGGCTGGCACACCCGCGCGGAGTACGAGTCGTTCGTCCACCACTACGGGTTCGACCTGTTGAACTGGCCGGGCTATCCGGTGCTTGCCGATCTGCGGGAGCTGAAGATGACGTTGTGGATCGGCCACCAGGTGTATACGAACGCCGGGGCTGCGTTGGAGTTCGCCCGCCGTACCGACTCCCTTCGCGTCGGCGGCAGCCGTAGGGAGTGGAAGCCCTTCTGAAGGGGAGGCCACGGGGCGGAGTCCGTTGGCCCCGGCACAACACCAAGCCCCCTGCCCGCGGGGAAAGCGCAGGCAGAGGGCTTGAGTCGATACTGCTTACTTCTTCTTGCCCTGGTTCTTCACGGCCTCGATTGCCGCCGCTGCCGCGTCCGGGTCGAGGTACGTGCCGCCCGGGGTCAGGGGCTTGAAGTCGGCGTCCAGCTCGTAGGAGAGGGGGATGCCGGTGGGGATGTTCAGGCCCGCGATGGCCTCGTCGGAGACGCCGTCCAGGTGCTTGACCAGGGCGCGCAGGGAGTTGCCGTGGGCGGCGACCAGGACCGTGCGGCCCGCGAGGAGGTCGGGGACGATGCCGTCGTACCAGTACGGCAGCATCCGGACGCCGACGTCCTTGAGGCACTCGGTGCGGGGGCGGAGCTCCGGGGGGATGTCCGCGTAGCGGGGGTCGTCGCTCTGGGAGTACTCGGAGCCGTCCTCGATGGGGGGCGGCGGGGTGTCGTACGAGCGGCGCCAGAGCATGAACTGCTCCTCACCGAACTCGGCGAGGGTCTGCGCCTTGTCCTTGCCCTGAAGGGCGCCGTAGTGGCGCTCGTTGAGGCGCCAGGAGCGGTGGACCGGGATCCAGTGCCGGTCCGCGGACTCCAGGGCGAGCTGGGCGGTGCGGATCGCCCGCTTCTGGAGGGACGTGTGGAGCACGTCGGGGAGCAGCCCGGCGTCCTTCAGCAGCTCACCGCCGCGTACCGCCTCCTTCTCGCCCTTCTCGGTGAGATTGACGTCCACCCAGCCGGTGAACAGGTTCTTCGCGTTCCAGTCGCTCTCGCCGTGGCGGAGGAGGATCAGCTTGTACGGTGCGTCGGCCATGCGTACGAGCCTAATGGAACCCTTCCCCGACCCAGCGCCGGGACGGTTGACGACGGCCGTCAAATGTCTGGTCACCCCACGGCAGCCTGTGTAATGTGCGGAGCTAGGTAGAGACACTTACATCAGGCTTGGGTGACGGGGGGACGCATGGGCATGGCCGGGGTACGGCGCGCCGTACGGGAGAGCGTGGCGGGGATGCCCCCGCAGTTCTGGTGGCTGTGGACCAGCACCCTGGTGAACCGGCTCGGCGGGTTCGTCGCTACCTTCCTGGTGCTCTATCTCACCGCCGACCAGGGGTACTCCGCGTCCTTCGCCGGGCTCGTCGTCTCCCTCTACGGATTCGGCGGCGTCGTCGGCGCGATCGGCGGCGGGATCATGGCCGACCGGCTCGGCAGGCGGCCGACCCTGCTGGTCACCCAGGTCGCGTCGGCCGTCTCGGTCGGGGTGCTCGGCTTCGTCCAGCATCCGGCCGCCATCGCGGCCGTCGCCGCGGTCGTCGGCGTGGCCACCACCGCGTCCCGGCCCGCCGTCCAGGCGATGATGGCCGACATCGTGCCCCCCGAGGACCGGGTCCGCGCCTACTCCCTCAATTACTGGGCCATCAACCTCGGTTTCGCCGTCTCCGCGACCGCCGCCGGTTTCATCGCCGAGTACAGCTATCTCATCGGCTTCATCGGCGAGGCCGTGATGACCCTGGCCTGCGCGATCATCGTCTTCGTCAAGCTGCCGGAGTCCCGGCCGGAGCGCGCGGCGGGACCGGACGCCGCCGAAGGGCCCGAGGTCTCGGTGAGTATGTGGACCGTCGCCCGCGACGGCCGCTTCATGAGCCTCGTCGGGCTCTGGTTCCTGCTCGCGCTGATCTTCACCCAGGGCTATGTAGGACTGCCCCTCGCCATGGGCGACGCCGGTCTGTCCTCGTCGCAGTTCGGCCTGGTCATGGCCTTCAACGGGGTCCTGATCGTGGCCCTCCAGATCCCCGTCACCCGCTTTATCGAGCACCGCGACCCCCGTCCGCTGCTGATCGCCTCCGCCCTGCTCACGGGGTACGGGTACGGTCTCACCGCCTTCGCGGGGTCCATGGCCTTCTACGCCCTGACCGTCGCCGTCTGGACCCTCGGCGAGATGATCAGCGCCCCCACCCAGGCCGGTCTCGTCGTCCGGCTCTCCCCGGTCCACGGACGCGGGCGCTACCAGGGCGTCCACAACATGACCTGGTCCGTCGCCACCCTCGTCGCGCCCCTCATGGCCGGCCAGATCATCGACCGGTTCGGCGCTGAGTGGCTGTGGGCGGTGTGTGCCGTCCTCGGCACCGTGTCCGCCGCCGGGTACTGGGCTCTGATGCGCCGCCTCGACACCGACGCCCCGCAGGAACGCGGATACGGAGGGCGAGTGAGCCGAAGGGGCGCGCCATGGTCCGGAAGGAGAGCGCGCGCCCGGGCCCGCTCGGACCGGGCCGTTCCGTCGCGGGGCGAGTGAGCCGGAAGGGGCGCCGTGGTCCCGATTACTCGGCGGCCTCGCCTCGGGATGGCGAGTGAGCCGAAGGGGCGCGTCGTGGTCTGGAAGGAGAGCGCGCGCAGGCCGCGAGGAACGAGCGGTCGAGCACGGTCGACTGAAGAACACGGCTGAAGCGCCCCGGAGGCGAACCGAGCCCCCCAAAAAAAGGAAGAGCCCGCCGGTCGTCGTGACCGGCGGGTCCTTGGGGTGCGTGCGTCAGCCGCAGCAGCCGCCGCATTGGCAGGGCGCCCCCGACTGGCAGCCGCAGCCGCAGCCCGAGCCGCAGCCGCAGGCGCCCGACAGTGGAAGACGGTTCACATCGCGGGACGCCTCGGCGGGGGCTTCCCGCCGGGGGTCCGGGGTGGGGGACTCGGCCATGAGCTCCTCCTCAGGGGGTACGGAGGCATGCTCGCGCGTGGCGCACACGGCATGCCGCCCTCCGCCATTGGATGCCCGCCCCGCCGGGCGCGTCAACCGCGCGTGGGTGCACGGGAACGGTCCGTACGTATCCCGCCGTAGGCCGAACGGCGTGGGCCCGCCTACGGCTCCACCGGGTCCGCGGCGTCCATGGTGTCGGGCTGCAGCTCGTCCGCGTGCTCACCCGTCACCAGGTACACCACGCGCTTCGCCACCGACACCGCGTGGTCCGCGAACCGCTCGTAGTAGCGGCCCAGCAGTGTGACGTCCACCGCCGTCTCGATGCCGTGCTTCCAGCGGTCGTCCATCAGGTGCTGGAACAGCGTCCGGTGCAGCAGGTCCATCTCGTCGTCGTCGGTCTCCAGCTGGAGCGCCAGATCGACGTCCTTGGTGATGATCACCTCGGCGGCCTTCGCCATCAGCCGCTGCGCCAGCTGACCCATTTCCAGGATCGTCGCCTGGAGATCCTGCGGAACCGGCGACTCCGGGAAGCGGAGCCGGGCCAGCTTGGCCACATGCTGCGCGAGATCCCCCGACCGTTCCAGATCGGCGCTCATCCGCAGCGACGTCACCACGATCCGCAGATCCGTGGCGACCGGCTGCTGCCGTGCCAGCAGGGCGATGGCCCGGCCCTCCAGATCGTGCTGGAGATCGTCGACCTTCTGATCGGCGGCGATCACGGTCTCGGCCAGCTTCAGATCCGCGTCGAGCATCGCCGTCGTGGCGCGCCCTATGGCCGATCCGACCAGCCTGGCCATCTCCACCAGACTCTCGCTGATCGAGTCCAGTTCCTCGTGGTACGCGTCCCGCATGGAGTTCCCTCTCTCGGTGACCTGATCCCGTCGTGGCGACCGGGGTCCGGATGGGGCCTGGCGCCCCCACGCTCCCACGGTCGGCGTCCCAGGAGACGCCGCCCATCCGCGCGGGTGAACCGGTCCCGTCCCCCCGGTGAACTCTGGGCGACGAGTCCCGCGCGGAGCGTCTCCGGCCGGGACCGACGCGATGACCATGCCTAACCTTGAGGCATGGACGTGAACGCGGCGGTCGCCGCAGCGGCGGCGCTCGCCGGTCTCCTGACCGGTGTCTTCGCCGTGCTGGCGTTCCGCTGGAGCGAGCGGGAACAGCGCCGGCCCACCCGGTCGTCGCTGCACACCGACGCGGTACTGCCGCCCGGTGTCGACACCGTACTCTCCGTGCTGCGCTCCTCCGCCGTCGTCATGGACGAAAGCGACTCCGTCGTCAAGGCCAGCTCGGCGGCGTACGCCCTGGGGCTGGTACGTGGCGGGAAGCTGACCGTCGACGCCATGCTGAAGATGGCTCGCGACACCCGCCGCGACGGCGAGATCCGCCAGGTGGAGCTGGATCTGCCGCGCCGGGGCACCGGCCGGGGCGAGGCGCTCGCCGTCTCCGCCCGGGTCGCCCCCCTCGGCTCCCGGCTCGTCCTGCTGCTCGTGGAGGATCTCACCGAGGCCCGCCGGATCGAAGCCGTACGCCGGGACTTCGTCGCCAATGTCAGCCATGAGCTGAAAACCCCCGTCGGCGCGCTGTCCCTGCTCGCCGAGGCCGTCATGGACGCCTCGGACGACCCCGAGGCGGTCTTCCGTTTCGCGGGCCGGATGCAGATCGAGGCCGCCCGGCTGACCAGCCTCGTCCAGGAGCTGATCGACCTCTCCCGGGTCCAGAACGACGACCCGCTGGACGGCGCCGAGCCCGTCCGGGTCGACAAGATGGTCGCCGACGCGATCGACCGGTCCCGCCAGCCGGCGTCTTCCAAGAACATCACCATGGTTTCCGGCGGCACCGACGACCTGTATATCTGGGGGCATCGCGGTCAGCTCGCCGCGGCCCTCGGCAACCTGGTCGAGAACGCCGTCAACTACTCCCCGGCCCGGACCCGCGTCGGTATCTCGGCGCGCCGGGTACCGGCACCGGGTGGGAACCTGATCGAGATCGCCGTGACCGACCAGGGCATCGGCATCTCCGAGAAGGACCGTGAGAGGGTCTTCGAACGCTTCTACCGCGTCGACCCGGCCCGCTCCCGCGCCACCGGAGGCACCGGCCTCGGGCTGGCGATCGTCAAGCACGTGGCCGCCTCGCACGGCGGGGAGGTCACGGTCTGGAGCTCCGAGGGCCAGGGTTCCACCTTTACCCTGCGGCTCCCGGAAGCGGGATCCGTGTCCCGACGGGCCCGTAACCAACCGGAACCGGATCGCGCCGACAACGCCGACCGGCCCACTCCCCCCACCGATCCGAACACCGAGATCCCTGCCCCGGAGGTCCTTCCGTGACCCGAGTGCTTGTCGTCGAGGACGAGGAGTCGTTCAGTGACGCGCTCTCCTACATGCTCCGCAAAGAGGGGTTCGAGGTCGCCGTGGCGACCACCGGACCCGAAGGACTCGACGAGTTCGAGCGCAACGGCGCCGATCTCGTCCTCCTCGATCTGATGCTGCCGGGCCTCCCCGGCACCGAGGTCTGTCGCCAGCTCCGCGGCCGCTCCAATGTCCCGGTCATCATGGTGACCGCCAAGGACAGTGAGATCGACAAGGTCGTGGGGCTGGAAATAGGCGCCGACGACTATGTCACCAAGCCGTTCTCCTCGCGCGAGCTGGTCGCCCGGATCCGCGCCGTGCTGCGCCGCCGCGGCGAACCGGAGGAGGTCGCCCCGGCCGCGCTGGAGGCCGGCCCGGTCCGGATGGACGTCGACCGCCATGTCGTCACCGTCTCCGGCGGCAAGATCGACCTCCCCCTGAAGGAGTTCGACCTGCTGGAGATGCTGCTCCGCAACGCGGGCCGGGTCCTGACCCGGATGCAGCTCATCGACCGGGTCTGGGGCGCGGACTACGTCGGTGACACCAAGACCCTCGACGTCCACGTCAAGCGCCTCCGCGCCAAGATCGAACCCGACCCGGGCGCGCCGCGGTATCTCGTCACGGTCCGGGGGCTCGGCTACAAGTTCGAGCCGTAAGCCGTAACAGTCGTACGGAGAAGGGCGCCCCACCGGAAGCGGTGGGGCGCCCTTCGCGCGATGTCGTACGGGTACGGAGTACGGGCTCAGTGGCCCGGGTTCTCCGAGGAGCCCTCGGTGCCCGGGGCGCCGGACTCGGTGCCCTGCTCGCCCTCGGTCTGCCCGGTCTCGCCGTCGCCGGGCTTGTTCTCGTCGCCGGGCTGCTCGGAGCCCTGCCCGGTCTCGGGGGACGCGGACGCCGCCGGGGCGGGGGGCGGGTTCGTCGGGCCGAAGTCCTTGTAGTCCGCGGAGTTCGCCGCGATCAGCGCCTGCAGCCGGACGTCACCCGTCTTGCTCAGCCGGAAGACGACTTCCTGGACTCCGCCGACGTTCTTCGCCAGCGCCGTGCCGTCCTCGACGACCGCGGACGCGTTGCCCTTGCCGCCGATGACGATCGAGCCCTGGGCGGGGACGGTGACCGGGCCGGAGCCGGACGCGGCCGTGAGCTTCACGGTGCCCGCGCCGTCCGACAGGGTGATCGAGTCCAGCGTCTGGTCCGACCGGCCGCTGTTGAAGATCGTCGCCGAGACGACGGCGGGCCCGGCCTGGCCCGCCTTCTCCTGGGTGATCACATTCGCGTTCTGGATGGCGATGTTGTCCACGGACGCCGTCGCCGTGTCCGGCTTGATGCCGAGGGACTCCGCGTTGTTGCCCGCGCCGCACGCGGTGAGCGCGGTGAACGACAACGCGACTGCGGACACGGCGAGAGCGCCGCGGCGAAGGCGAGTAGCGCCCCCGGACGGAGTAAGGGGGAGGCTCACGGCGGCGTCATCTCCTTGCACGTACGGATCTACTGGGACGGTCCTGCGTCTGCTGAACCGGCGCAATGGCGGCCGTGCCCGCGTCAGTTCGCCCACAGATTACAGAGCCCTCCCTTCGCGCCCGCACCCGACCCGCCCCTAACAGGCCCTTCGCCCCCTTCTCGTCCCTGGTGGGCGGTCCGCCGGACGGGCCGCGCCCGGCCCTCGTCCCGGCCCTTGTCCCTGGTCCGGTCGATCACGACGGGATTCACCGGACGGCCGTCCCGTGAATCCGTCGCGATCGGGATTTCGGGGGCCGTGATCAATTTTCGGCGTCCGGCCGGCGGCGTACATCGACGGGAACGCGACGGGAACATCGGCGGGGAACAGGGGATGTGATGGATGTGTGGTGCGGATGAGGCGGTATTGATTACCGGAGATCATTCGAAGATCAATTCAGGATTTCGCCGACCGTCCCTCCGTACGGGTGACCGAGGACCGAACGGAGTACGGGAAGTTCACCGGCGAGAACCAGGCAAAACGGGACGTTCGGCCCCCTCCGTGCTCGTCCCGCCAGGTGTGACGGGCGTGTTTCCGCCTGTCCGTAGAGCCGCTCCGACCTGCGAATACCGTGTTCCGCAAGCCGTCCACAGCACGTTCCCGTCGCTGTTGTCAAGCCCCGAGATATGCCCTGACCTGCGAAAACGCCATTCAGAACAAGCTGTATCCGTGTTACCCTGGATAGCCACGGAAGGGGTACCTGTCACATGACGTTCAAGGTTGGCGACACCGTGGTCTATCCCCATCACGGGGCCGCGCTGATCGAGGCCATCGAAACTCGCCAGATCAAAGGCGTGGACAAGACCTACTTGGTGCTCAAGGTCGCTCAGGGCGACCTGACGGTTCGCGTACCGGCGGACAATGCCGAGTTCGTGGGCGTACGCGATGTGGTCGGCCAGGACGGGCTCGACCGGGTCTTCGAGGTACTGCGCGCGCCGTACGCCGAAGAGCCGACTAACTGGTCCCGTCGGTACAAGGCAAATCTGGAGAAGCTCGCCTCCGGTGATGTCATCAAGGTCGCCGAGGTCGTTCGCGACCTGTGGCGTCGCGAGCGTGAGCGCGGGCTCTCCGCCGGTGAGAAGCGGATGCTCGCGAAGGCGCGCCAGATCCTGGTGAGCGAACTCGCCCTCGCGGAGAACACCAACGAGGACAAGGCCGAGGCCCTGCTCGACGAGGTTCTCGCGTCCTGACGCGTACGGCTGGCCGGACCGCCCCGCGCGGACGCGTACCGGATCAGCCCACCGCACACACAACTGCCGCGGTGCCCGCCGACACGATGTGATCCCCCTTGATCACGGACCTGTTGCCGGGCACTGCGGCATGTTCGTCCGCTGCCGTCGTCACCTGTCCGTCCTATGACGCCGTCGGCACATGTCACAGCTGTCCCAGGAGACCTGGCCCCCAGGGGAGGCCCGGCCCTGGTGTGCCGGGCCCGGGCGACTTGCGCAGACCGTCGTCACGGAAGGGTCCGTCCAGGCGTCGCGCCCGGCACGCTGAGGCCATACCCATCCGGGCCGAGGAAACAAACCTGCCGGAGTGCAACCGATGTCAGACCGATTGCTCACACCCCGCACCGCGGCGGTCATCCCGGCCGCCGGACGGGGGGTACGGCTCGGCCCCGGCGCCCCCAAGGCGCTCCGGGTGCTCAGCGGCACCCCCATGCTGGTGCACGCCGTCCGGGCCATGGCCGCGTCCAACGCCGTCGCCCTCGTCGTGGTCGTCGCGCCCCCCGAGGACGCCCAGGGCGTCCGTACCCTGCTCGCCGACGTCGCCCTGCCGGAACGTACCGAGGTCGTCGTCGTCCCCGGCGGCGCGACCCGCCAGGAGTCCGTACGGCTCGGCCTCGCCGCCGTCCCCGAGGACATCCCCGTCGTCCTCGTCCATGACGCGGCCCGCCCGCTGGTGCCCGTCGACACCGTCGACTCCGTGATCGAGGCCGTACGCGACGGGGCGCCCGCGGTCGTCCCCGCACTGCCGCTCGCGGACACCGTCAAGGAGGTGGAGCCGGGGGAGAAGGGCGAGCCCGAGCCCGTCGTCGCCACCCCCGAGCGCGCCCGGCTGCGGGCCGTGCAGACCCCGCAGGGCTTCGACCGGGCGACCCTGCTGCGGGCCCATGCCGCGTTCCCGGAGGAGGGCGACGGCGCCACGGACTGCGCGGGCATGGTGGAGCGGCTGGGGGAGCCCGTCTTCGTCGTGCCCGGGCACGAGGAGGCGTTCAAGGTGACCCGTCCGCTCGACCTCGTACTCGCCGAGGCGGTACTCGCCCGCAGGAGGGCCAACGATGGCTTCTGACCCGAGCCCCTTGCCCGTACCGCTGCCGCTGGTCGGGATCGGTACGGACGTCCACGCCTTCGAACCGGGCCGTGAGCTGTGGTGCGCCGGGCTGCTGTGGGAGGGCGAGAGCGCCGGGCTCGCCGGGCACTCGGACGGCGACGTCGCCGCCCACGCCGCCTGCGACGCGCTCTTCTCCGCCGCGGGCGTCGGCGACCTCGGCGCCCATTTCGGTACCAGCCGGCCCGAGTGGTCCGGCGCGTCCGGGGTCACCCTGCTGGCCGAGGCGGCGCGGATCGTCCGGGCCGAGGGGTACGAGATCGGCAATGTCGCCGTCCAGGTGATCGGCGTCCGTCCCAAGATCGGCAAGCGCCGCGACGAGGCGCAGAAGGCGCTGAGCGCGGCGGTCGGGGCGCCGGTCTCGGTCTCCGGCACCACGACGGACGGCCTCGGGCTCACGGGCCGCGCGGAGGGCCTGGCGGCGATCGCGACGGCAATCGTCTTCCGCCGGGGCGGCTGACGGGCCGCGCCGCGGGGGGTCCCGGGGTTCCAGGGGCGCCGGGGCCCCCAGTGCCACCAGAGGTCTCCGTCGCCGCCGCGCGTGCGACTCGGCGGCGACGGAGGTCGGACGTGTTCACGACGTTGCAACAAACGTCGGAAATATGCTGGCGTGTGGCATGGTTCACAGGACGGGCGTACGTGACGCACGGGCGCCTCGACCTCACGGATCGTGACCCCGGATCAGGAAGGCGATGCCATGTCCGCCACGCTCTCGGAAGAGCTGAAGTCCCTGCTCGACTCGCCCGTCTTCGTCACCGTGGCGACCATCCAGCCCGACGGGAGCCCTCAGGTGTCCCCGGTCTGGGTGAAACGCGACGGGGACGACGTCATCATCTCCACCACGATCGGGCGGCAGAAGGAGCGGAACCTGCGCCGCGATCCCCGGGTCACCGTCGTGGTCCAGCCCTTCGACGCCCCGTACACCTATGCCGAGATCCGCGGTACGGCCGAGCTGACCACCGAGGGCGGCCGGGAGCTGATCGACGAGCTGGCGCTGAAGTACACCGGGCAGGACTACGCGACCTTCAACCCGGCCGCGTCCGAGGACGCCCAGCGGGTCGTCGTCCGGATCAGCCCGCGCAAGGTCGTCGGCCGGATCTGACCCCCGCCCGCCACCCACCCTCCACCCGTCCCCCGCCCGCCCCCGGGTGCCTCCGCGGGCCACCCACCGGGACCGTCCCGGCCGGTGAGCGGGGGGTTCGACGGGCCCCTGCGCCCCTTGGGCCGTGGAATGGCCGGGAACGTGTACGGCCATGGCCGGTAAGGAGCGGGGCACTGTCGCGCGCCCACTACCCTGGGGGGGTGACTATTCGCCTGTACGACACCAGCGCCCGGCAGATCCGTGACTTCGCCCCGCTCACACCGGGCTGTGTCTCGATCTACCTCTGTGGCGCCACCGTGCAGGCCGCCCCGCACATCGGCCATATCCGGTCGGGGCTGAATTTCGACATCATGCGCCGCTGGTTCGCCTACCGCGGCTACGAGGTCACTTTCATCCGCAACGTCACCGACATCGACGACAAGATCATCCAGAAGTCGGCGGACCAGAACCGCCCCTGGTGGTCCATCGGTTACGAGAACGAGCGCGCGTTCAACGCGGGCTACGACGCCCTCGGCTGCCTGCCGCCGACCTACGAGCCGCGCGCCACCGGCCACGTACCCGAGATGATCGAGATGATGCGCGGTCTGATCGAGCGGGGCCATGCCTACGCCGTCGACGGCAACGTCTACTTCGACGTGAGGTCCTTCCCCGGCTATCTGGAGCTGTCCAACCAGGACATCGACGAGCTGCGGCAGCCCTCGGGCGACGGCGAGACCGGCAAGCGCGACCACCGGGACTTCGCCCTGTGGAAGGCGAGCAGGCCCGGCGAGCCCGACTGGGACACCCCGTGGGGCCGCGGCCGGCCCGGCTGGCACCTGGAGTGCTCCGCCATGGCGCACAAGTACCTGGGCCCGGCCTTCGACATCCACGGCGGCGGGATCGATCTGATCTTCCCGCACCACGAGAACGAGATCGCCCAGGCCAAGGCGTACGGCGACGACTTCGCGAGCTACTGGGTGCACAACGCCTGGGTCACCATGGCGGGCGAGAAGATGTCCAAGTCCCTCGGGAACTCGGTCCTCGTCTCCGAGATGGTCCAGCGCTGGCAGCCCATCGTCCTCCGCTACTACCTGGGCACCCCGCACTACCGTTCGATGATCGAGTACAGCGACGCGGCGCTGGACGACGCGGCCGCCGCGTTCGCCCGGATCACCGGCTTCCTGACCCGGGTCTGCGAGAAGGCCGGCACGGCGATCGAGGCCGCGCCCGAGGTGCCGCTCGCCTTCGCCGAGGCCATGGACGACGACCTGGGCGTACCGCAGGCCCTCGGCGTCGTCCACACCACGGTCCGGCAGGGGAACTCGGCGCTCGCCGCCGACGACAAGGAGACCGCGATCGCCCGCGCGGCCGAGGTCCGGGCCATGCTCGGGGTCCTCGGGCTCGACCCGTTCGCCCCGCACTGGGCGGGCGAGGCCGAGGACAGCGACGATCTCCACGGCGCCGTCGACAGTCTGGTCCGGCTGGTGCTCCAGCAGCGCGAGGCGGCCAGGGCCCGTAAGGACTGGGCCACGGCGGACGCGATCCGCGACCAGCTCCAGCAGTCCGGACTGGTCATCGAGGACAGCCCGGACGGGCCGCGATGGTCCCTCGGCAAGCGATGAGGGACCCCGGCGGACGGTGAGCGGACCGGGCCGAACCGACGGGTGTGCCGCCCGCGCCCGTGGGCGGCACACTTTGACAGAGACACGCACGCACGGACGCGTCCGGGTGTTCGATCCAATAGACCAGCAGTAGCAGCAGGAAGCAGACAGTCATGGCCGGGAACAGCCAGCGCAGGAACCGCCGTACGTCCAACAAGAAGGGCGCCACGGTCGGCAGCGGTGGCAAGGGACGCCGCTCCCTTGAGGGCAAGGGGCCGACCCCGCCCGCGTCCGCCCGTAAGGGCCATGTGAAGAACCGTGTCGCCAACGCCAAGGCGAAGCAGGCGGCGCGCCGCGCCACGCCCGCCAGGCGCGGCGGCAAGGGCACCTCCGAGATGGTCGTCGGCCGCAACCCGGTCTTCGAGGCGCTGCGCGACGGCGTGCCCGCGAGCATGCTCTACGTCCAGCAGTTCATCGACAACGACGAGCGGGTCCGCGACGCCCTCCGGCTCGCCACCGACCGGGGCGACCTCCACATCATGGAGGCGCCGCGGCCCGAGCTGGACCGGATGACCAACGGGCTCAACCACCAGGGGCTCGTCCTCCAGGTGCCGCCGTACGAGTACGCCCACCCGGAGGACCTGGCCGCCGCCGCGTCAGGACAGGGCGAGGACCCGCTGATCGTGGCCCTCGACGGCGTCACCGACCCGCGCAACCTCGGCGCCGTCGTCCGCTCCGTCTCCGCCTTCGGCGGCCACGGCGTGGTGGTGCCCGAGCGGCGCGCCGCCGGTATGACGGCGGGCGCGTGGAAGACCTCGGCCGGTACCGCCGCGCGGACCCCGGTCGCTCGTGCCACCAACCTCACCCGCGCCCTGGAGTCGTACCAGAAGGCGGGCATCACCGTCGTCGGCCTCGCGGCGGACGGCGACCACGAGGTCGGCGACCTGGAGGCGCTCGGCGGCCCCGTCGTCATCGTCGTCGGGAGTGAGGGCAAGGGCCTCTCCCGGCTCGTCGGCGAGACCTGCGACTACCTCGTCCGGATCCCCATGCCGGGCGGCGCCGAGTCCCTGAACGCGGGTGTCGCGGCGGGCGTGGTGCTGTACGAGGCGGCGCGGCGCCGGGTCTGACGGCGATCCGGCCGGCACAGCGATACGGCCGACACCGCGATACAGAGCGATACGGCGATACGGCGATACGAACGCGGCGGCGCTCCCGGACCCGGGGGCGCCGCCGCGTTCTTTGACGTGATCGTGGGACACGCCCGGCGCGCCGGACTTGCGCGCCTCGGTACGGACCGTTCACGGACCGTTCAGGGGCTCTCACCTGCGCTTGACGGGCCTCGGACAGGAAAGGCGCGCCGTGGCAGTGTCCTAACGCGATGTCACTCGGTTAGATGAGTGTGGACACCAGAACGCCCCGGCCCGGGTTCGATGATCAGCCTGCGTTGAGCATGCTGAAGGTTCATTCCGACCCCGCGCAGGTCATCGTGAACCACGCCAGCTTCCGGGTGCAGCTCGCCCCGAGCGCGCGACCGCGCCCCGTTCCCGTACGATCCGCCGCGGCCGGCGCCCCCGGGCCCGCGCGGCGGCGTGCGCCGGTGGTCTGGAGCGGGCGTTCGGCGCCCGGTGACACGGCCGCGTCGGGTCTTCTCCAGGCCGTACGGAAATCCTCCGCCACGGCCACCGTCGAGCGCGCCGGATACGGCTCCGGGGGCGACGGCTACGACACGGCGGGGGCGACGCAGGTCATCCCGCGGGTCGAGATCGGCGCGGCCGACGCCGACGCCGACACCGCGCCGACGCCCGTCGCGCCCCTGCTGCCGCCGATGCGGCAGGCCGAGGGCGCGTACGACGGCCCCGATCGGGCGCCGGGCCGTACCGGACGCGGCGGTTACGACTCCGGATACCGCGCGGGTGCGGGTGCCGGTTACGACGGTGACCACGGCGACGGCTACGACCCGGCGGCGGACGAGTTCGACGAGACCGTCACCGCGGGCCGCCTCCAGCGCAACGGCGGCGACGCGGTCCGGCACGCGTACTATCCGGGCCGCCGGATGAACCTCGGTGTCGTCCTGCTGCCGCTGCGGGTCTTCCTCGGCTTCATCTCGATCTACGCCGGTATGGGCAAGCTCTGCGACCCCGTCTACTTCGACGGCGGCGAACGCGGCTCGATGGTGAAGTGGCTCAACTCCCTCCATCCGTGGCCGCTGGCCGAGCCGCTGCGGGACTTCGCCCTCTCGCACCCCGTCGGCGCCGGGCTGACCGTCGCCTTCCTCCAGGTCGTCGTCGGCGTCCTCACCGTGCTGGGTCTGTGGCAGCGGGTCGCGGCGGTCTTCGGGGCGCTGCTGTCGGCGGCGCTGATCCTGACGGTGAGCTGGAAGACGGTGCCCGCGTACGACGCCCCGGACATCGTCTACCTCGCCGCCTGGTCGCCGCTGATCATCGCGGGCGCCCCGGTCTACTCGGTCGACGGCCACCTCGGGGGCGAGGCGTGGCGCACCCTCGGGCCGCGGGCCGAGCTGTGGGACCTGCGCCGCCGGGTGCTGCGGCGCGGCGGGCTGATCGCGGCGGTCGTCATCGGTCTGACGCTGCTGATCGGCTCGGTGCTGGGCGGGGCCGTACGGTCCCAGACCGTGGTCAACGTCCCCCGGCCCGGCCAGGACCCGACGAACCACCTCCCCGGTTCGTCGCTCCCGGAGGACCGGCCGACGGGCGGCGCGACGTCCTCGGGGCCCGGCGAGGGCCGTGACCGCAAGCCGTCCCCGGCCGCGAGCAGCGGCGCGGGCGACGGGCGGCCGAAGGAGGAGAAGTCGGCGACGCCGAGCGAGAAGGCCCGGGAGACGGGCGGGACCGGGCGGCAGCCGAGCGAGACGCAGGGCGCCACGGGCCGCAGGTCGGCGCCGGACCGTCCGGGCCCGGCGCAGGCCCCGTCCGGCTCCTCGGGACCGGCTTCCTCCGGCGGCGGCTCCACGTCCGGCGGTTCGTCCGGCTCCCCGTCGGGCTCGGGCGGCGACGCCCCGGCGGACGGCTCCGGCGGCGGCGGTACGGGTTCGGGCGGCGGCGGCGACCGCGGCGTCATCGGCGGCCTCCTGGGCTGACGCGCCCCTCCGGGGTGGGTGAGGTGGAGACGTTTTCCCCTGCGGGGTGGGTGAGATGGAGGTATTTAGGGGCGCGGGGAACTGCGCGACCAGCCCACCACGGTCCGCGGACCGAATACGGCATACGGCAGCCGTACGGCTCCGGGCGCCGGAGGCGCGGGAAGCGCCGCGAGTGACGGTGCCACCGAGGTATCGAAGCGGACCGCAGACCGTCCACGGCCGGTCGCGCAGTTCCCCGCGCCCCTAAAAGCCTCCACCTCGCCCTCCCCGCAGGGATGCGGCGCCCCTGAACACCTGTACTGGACCGCCCCGCAGGGATGCGGCGTCCCCAGCCCGTCCACCTCGCCCGCCCGCAGGGGGACGGCTCCACCTGACCGTCCCCGCAGGGATGCGGCGTCGGGGGTCAGAGGTGGGCGGTGGCTTCGGACTTGGTGAGGGGGGAGCCCAGGTTGGACTCGTGGAGGTCGCCGAAGACCTCGATACGGATCGACTGGTCGATCCCGCCGACCGGGACCGGGTCGAAGCCGGCGGTACGGATCAGCCCCGCGACCGTGTCACCGGCCGCCCGGTCGTCGGTGGCGTAGAACCCGACGGCCAGCGGCGGCGCGCGGTGCGCGGCCTCGCCGAGGGTGTCGGCGGTGAGGGTGCCGAACGCCTTCACGAGCCGGGCCCCGTCGGGCAGCAAGGAGGCGATGACGGTGCCGGACGACTCGTCCTCCGGCAGCGTCTTGCGGAACCCGCCCTTTCCGTCGGCCGTGATCGGGTTCGAAGGGTCCACCACGATCGTGCCGTCCAGCCGGTCGCCCCAGACCCCGATCAGCTCCTTGATGGTGTCGAACCAGACCGCGAGGACGAGGACGTCGGCCTGGTCGACGGCCTCGTCGACCGTCACGGCCCGCGCGCCGCCGCCGACCCGGCTCGCTTCCTTTTGGGCCTGTTCCGGGTCGCGGCTCGCGAGCAGCAGGGGCTCGCCGCCGCGGGCGAGGTTCGCCGCGAGCCGGCCGCCGATGTTTCCCAGGCCGATGATGGCTGTCGTCATTCCGGATCTCCTCGGGGGACCGCCGGGTGGGGCCCCGGCAGGACCAGCAGAACAGGGCCGGGCGGTCGGCGGCCCGCCGGGAAGGGCCGCCCGGGTGAGTCCCGCGCGGGGTGAGTCCCGCGGTGGGCCGGGCCCGCCGCGGGTCGGTACGGGCGAAGGCCCCGGGAGCCGTGCTCCCGGGGCCTTCGCCTTGCGTCCTGCAGAGGGTCGCGTCTACGCGTCAGTCCCCTTCGCCGCCGTTTCCGTCGCCGTCACCACCGCCGCCGTTCCCGGGGCCGCGGCCGTTTCCGTTCCCGTCGCCGCCGTTCCCGCCGCCGCCGGGCCGTCCGTCGGGGCCGCGGCCTTCGCCGTCCCCGTCACCGTCGCCCCCGCGGTCCGGGTCGGACTGCGGCGGGTTCGGGAGGCTCACCTGGGCGAAGTCCGGCCGGTCCTTGCCCTTCAGCGCGTCGCTCATCGCGTCGCGCCAGATGTCGCCGGGCACCTCGCCGCCGAAGACCTTCGCCTTGAACTTGCCGCCGATGCGGACGTTGAACATCTTGACCTGCTGGGTGGGGCTGCCGACCCAGACCGCTCCGGCCAGGTTCGGGGTGTAGCCGACGAACCAGGCGTTGCGCCGGCCGTCCGTCGTACCCGTCTTGCCCGCGTTGTCCCGGCCGTCCAGTCCGGCCTTGGCGCCGGTGCCGCCGCCCTGGTCGGAGACGACGCCCTCCAGCAGCGCGTTGACGGTGTCGGCGGTACCCTCACTCACCGCCTGGCGGCAGTTGGCCTTCGGCGTCTTCAGCTTCTTCCCGTTCGCGTCCGTGATCGACTCGATGGCGACGGGGGAGCAGTACTGGCCGCGCGCGGCGAAGGCCGCGTACGCGGACGCCATGGTCAGCGGGGACATGCCCTCGGAGCCCAGGGTCAGTCCCGACGGGGACATCTGGAGCTTCTTGCCGTCGCCCACGACCAGGCCGAGCTTGTCGGTCGTCTCCTTCACCGCGCAGAGCCCGATGTCACCGATCATCTGCACGAAGTAGGTGTTCACCGAGAGCGCCATCGCCTGCTTGAGGCTGTAGGGGCCCTTCTCGGACTCCAGCTCGTTGGTCAGGTCCTCGTTCGAGTAGTTGATCCACGGCTTGCCCGGGTCGCAGGTCTCGATCCGCCGCGGGTACTGCATCTCGTACGGCGACGAGTACGTCTGACCGGCCGGGCGGCCCGCCTCCAGCGCCGCGGCGGCCACGAACGGCTTGAACGTCGAGCCGACCGGGAAGCCGTAGTTCGACCCGTCCATCTTCTTGTCGACGGAGTAGTTGATCTGGGTCTCGTTCTTGCCGAAGCCGTACGGCCTGGACTGGCCCATCGCGAGGATCTTGCCGGTACCGGGCTCGACCATGGTCACCGCGGTGGCGACCTTGTCGGACTTGTAGACGTGGTCCTTGATCGAGTCCTGGGCCGCCTTCTGGGACTTCGGGTCGAGCGTCGTCCGCACGGTCAGGCCGCCGCGGTTCCACAGCTTGGCCCGCTCCTCGCGGGTCTTGCCGAAGACGGGGTCGGTGAGGAAGACGTTCCGTACGTAGTCGCAGAAGAACGCGGCGCCGTTGCCCGCGGTGATACAGCCGTTCTGCGGCCGGCTCACGTCGAGCTTGACCGGACTCGCCTTGGCGCGCTCCACATCCGCCTTGGGGGCGGCCCCGACCTGGGCCATGCGGTTGAGCACCACATTGCGGCGCTGGGTCGCGGTCTCCAGATTGCGTACGGGGTCGTAACGGCTGGGGGACTGGACGAGCCCGGCGAGCAGCGCGGCCTCCTCCAGCTTCAGGTCCTTCGCCGACTTGGAGAAGTAGCGCTTGGACGCGGCCTCGATGCCGTACGCCTGCTGCCCGAAGAACGTGATGTTGAGGTAGTTCTCCAGGATCCGGTCCTTGCCCAGCTCCTCCTCGACCTGGATCGCGTACTTCATCTCGCGGATCTTGCGGCCGGGGGTCTGCTGGATGGCGGCGGCGACCTTGTCGAGGTCGTCGCCCGCCTCCTCCACGAACACGTTCTTGACGTACTGCTGGGTGAGGGTCGAGCCGCCTTCGGCGACACCGCCGGACTGGGCGTTCTTGTTGAGGGCGCGAAGGACGCCCTTGAGGTCGATCGCGCCGTGCTCGTAGAAGCGCGAGTCCTCGATGGCGATGATCGCCTTCTTCATGTACGGGGATATGTCCTTCAGCGGGACCACGGTCCGGTCACGGGAGTAGACCGTGGCGATGGTCTCGCCGTCGGCGTCCTGGATCGTGGTCCGCTGACTGAGCGGCGGTGTCTTCAGATTCGCCGGGATCTCGTCGAACTTCTTGACCGTCCCCTTGGCGGCCAGTCCCAGCGCGCCGGCGGCCGGCAGGGCGATGCCCGCCAGTACCGCGCCGGAGAGCATGCTGATTCCGAGGAAGACGGAGGCCTGTCGGGTCGCCGACCGACGCCCGCCGGAGCGCGTTTTTGGCATGGGTTTGATCCAATGTGGTTCTGTTCGGACAGTAATTGTCGTCGATCACCTACCGGTATGCGGTGACGGAATATCGACGATCTTGTAACCAAAGCCCCGCACGGTCACGATCCGCTCGCTGCCGATCTTCGCGCGCAGCCGCTGGACATGGACGTCGACGACCCGGGTGTCGCCGCGCCACCGGTCGTGCCACACGGTCCGCAGCAGGGTGTCCCGGCGGACGACGGTCCCCGGCGCACCGGCGAGTTCGGTCAGCAGCCGGGTCTCGGTGGGGGTGAGCGCGACGGGCCGTCCGGCGACGCGTACCCGATGGGTCTCCTGGTCGATCTCGACGTCCCCGACGGTTCGTACGGCGGGCCGCGGGCCGCCCGCCGGGAAGTCCGTCGGAAAGCCCGTGCTGCTGTTCACCGGGCACGGCTGTTGGTACGCGGCCGGGGCCGGGGCCGTCGCGCGCCGCAGCAGGGCCCGCAGCCTGGCGTCCACCACATTGAGCCGCAGCGGGCGGGGCACATAGTCGTCGGCGCCCGCCGCCAGGGCGGCGATGCCCTCGATGTCGTCGTCCCGGCCGGTGATCATCAGGATGGGTACGGCGCTGCGCTCGCGGATCGAGCGGATGAGGCCGACACCGTCGGGCCCCGGCAGCAGCATGTCGGTGACGACGGCGTCCACCGGGGCGCCGCCCATGAGCCGCAGGGCGGCCGCGCCGTCGCCGACGGCGGTGGTGGCGAACCCGAGGCGGGCCAGGGCTTCGGCGGTGGCCGCGCGCCCGTCGTCGTACTCGGCTATCAGAAGGCGGGGGACGCGCGCGGGCCCCGGCCGGCCGGGGGCGGAAACGGGGACGGCGGTGGCGCGGAGCGCGGTCACGGCACCTCCCGCGATCCGGCGGACTTTCCGGGACCGGCCGTCGCGCCACCGGGCCATTGGGCGCCGGGCGCGATGGCGGATTCGCGCTTTTCCCGGGGGTCGGCCTTCGCGGGGGCGCCGGTGACGACGCCCTTCTTCGTACCGCCGCCGCCGGGCAGGGCGAAGGTGGCGGAGTCCATCATCCCGGCCACCTGGGTCAGCCGTGCGCCCGTGACCGCGGGGCCGGCGCAGACCAGTACGGAGAGGATGGCGCGGGCCTCCGGCACTCCGCCGACGACCCCGCTGAACGCCTGGGTGCCGCCGACGGTCCGGCAGTCGGGTTCGAGGATCTCCTCGGGGCCGAGCCGTCGTCCTTCGCGCAGCAGCGCCGCCGGGTGCTGGTAGCTGCGCTCCAGGGTGAAGTCGACGAACAGGCCGTCCGCGGGCAGCTCCCGCAGGGGCATGCACGGACTCTTCCGGCACGGCCAGTCGAACGAGGTCAGCGGTGTGGTCGCCGCGTACGTCCGGCTGCTGACGCCCTTGTCGGGCCGGTCCGGCGCGTTGACGGTGTGCCAGCCCGCGGGGAAGGCCACGACGAGACCGGCCAGATCGGGGTTGGTCACCTTCTTCGCGCGCGGCCCCGGCCGCTCCGGGGCGGCCGCCGGATCGCGCGTCGCTTCGGGCGCGGCCTCGTCGGCCGTTCCGCCGCCCCCGGCCCGGGGCAGCAGGGACCCGCCAACGGCCAGGACGGCGGCGGTCAGGGCGGCCGTGGCGGCGGCGCCCACGACGGCGCGCCGCCTGCGACGGCGGCGCCGGACCCGGTCGCGTACCTGACGCATCCGGTTCAACGGCGTCGGCAGATCGGGCACCGTACGTTCCAGCAGGACCCGCAGCTCGTGCTCCGCCGCGGCGTCGTCGTCCCCGGAGTGGTCACGCGGCTCGGCCACGGGACTCACCGCCCTCCGCCAACGGCTCCGGCAGCACCGACCGCAGGGTCTTCAGCGCCTTCGCGGACTGGCTTTTGACGGTGCCCTCCGCGCAGCCCAGGGTGGCCGCCGTCTCGGCCACGCTCAGATCCTCGAAGAACCGCAGGACGACGACCGCCCGCTGGCGCGCGGGCAGGGACCGTACGGCATCGGCCATCGACTGCTCCAGATCGACCCGGGCGAAGGCGTCGTCCGCCTCCCCCGCCCGCCCGCGCCCCGGCTCCGGCAGCACGTCGTGCGGCACCTCGCCCCGCCAGCGCCGCCGCCACCACTCCGTGGAGGTGTTGACGAGCGTCTTGCGGATGTACGCCTCCGGATGCTCCCCGGCGATCCGCGGCCACTTGGGCCACACCTTGGCGAGGGTCGTCTGCAACAGATCTTCGGCGAGGTGCGCGTCGCCGGTCAGCAGCCATGCCACGCGCAGCAGCCGCGGCCCCCGGGCGGCGACGAACGCCTCGAAACCCGCGTCGTCGCCCGGCAGACCCATCCAGCTGTCCTTCTCGTCCCGCTCGGAGAAAAGCTTCCACGGAAGAGGAAGGGGGTGGAGGCGGGTTCGGGTTGCCCGGATGACGCGGTGATTTTTCTCCCGCGCCTTCCTCACGCCTTCCCGCACCGGTTCGTACGGGGCTCTCCGGCGCAAGGTGTGTCCTCCGATCGAGGTGAGCGGGTGTTCCGCGGTCCGGGCGCGGTCGGGCGCCGGGCATGATCGCGGCGTCCCCTCACCCCGGGAGGTGGCCGCCCGTGGTGGTCGTGATCGTCGTCGCCGTGCTCGCCCTGCTCGCGGGCCTCGCGGCCAACCGCCGGCTGCGGCCCCGGCTGGTGCCCTTCGACGACGGGCACGGCCTGGCGCTCAAGGACGTCGTGGAGCCGCTGCTGATGCTGACGGTGCTCCTGCTGGCGTTCGTCCTGGTCACCGCGTCCGGCTCGTACGGGAAGGCCGAGGTCGCCTCGCGCGGCGAGGCCCGCGCCCTCGACCACATGGCCGAGATCGCGGAGTACGTGCCCGCGGCCCACCGGGCACGGATCCAGACCGCCGCCGTCTGCTACGCCCGGGCGGTACGTGTCCAGGAGTGGCCCGCCATGGCCGACGGGGACGGCTCGTCGGCCCCGGGCGTATGGGCCGCCGAGTTCCGCCACACCTTCCGGGAGCTGGAGGGGGACAAGTCCTTCGGCCTGCTCGTCGCCGCCGACAACAAGCGTTCCCAGGAGCGCGAGGAGCGGCTCACCCAGGCGACGGCGAGCGTCCCCGCCGCCATCCTCTGGTTCCTGCTCGCCACCGTCGCGATCACGATCCTGACCCTCGCGATCTGTCTGCCTCGCCGGAGGAACCGCGGCCAGATCGCCGTCCTCGTCGTCATCACCGGCATCCTGGCGTCGACGCTGTGCATCATCCGCGACGCCGACCGCCCCTTCGGGGGCGTCATCACCATCCCGTCGGCCGCGATGACCGAGACCGAACGCGAGGCCACCCGCGACCACCTCGCCCACGGGGGCCCGGCGGACTTCCCCTGCGACGGCGACGGCGACCGCCGGTAGCGGCGCCGGGGCCTGCCCGGGAGAAGCGGAACGCATCCTTCGATGTATTCGATCTCCACCGTGGTGACGAGGCACGGGAGCCCCGGCCGTGTGTTGATGGAAGGGTGAAGACCTCCCGTCCCCCGCGCTTCGACGTGTTCCTCGCCGTGGCGGCGTTCCTCGGCGGGCTGCTGCTGTGGTCGCTGGGCCAGTACGTCCGCCCCGCCGCGCCGCTGCCCGCCTGGGCCGCGCTGGTTCCGCTGACGGTGATCTGTGCGGCCCAGCTGTTCCGCCGGACGGCTCCGCGGGTCACCCTCGTGGCCGGTACGGCGGCGCTGGTGCTCAGCCTGTTCACGGTCGGCAGCCTGGTCACCGTGCTGGTCTTCACCGATGTGGTGTACGCGGCGGTGCTCTACGGGTCGCCCCGGCTCGCCCGCCGTATCCCGGTGGCTTCCGTCCTGCTCACGGGGGCCGCGACCATCGCCTTCGTGCTGTGGACCCGGTCGGCGGACGGCCTGCTGCTCGGGGTACTCGTGGGGCTGGTGACCTTCGCCCCCGCGGTGACCGCGGTGATCGTCCGCAACCACCGGGAGGCCGCCGACACGGCCCGGCTGCGGGCCGACCAGACCAGGCTCCTGGCCGAGATGGACCGGGTCCAGGCGGTGACGGCCGAGCGCAACCGGATGGCCCGCGAACTGCACGACATGGTCGCCAACCACCTCACCGCCATCGCCATCCACTCCACCGCGGCGCTCTCCCTCGACGACCCGGCGACCACCCGGAAGGTGCTGGGGACCATCCGTGAGAACAGCGTCGCGGGCCTCGCCGAGATGCGCCGGCTCATCGGTCTGCTCCGCGAGGGCGCCGACGACCTGGCACCCGCCGCCGCGCCCACCCTCGCCGGGGTGGAGCAGCTGGTGGGCCGGGCCCGTACCAACGGCGCGGCGAGCGGGCTCGCCTTCACCCTCGACGACCGGCGCGAGGACGGTGTGCCCCTGTCCGTGCCCGCGGACCTGGCGGCGTACCGCATCGTCCAGGAGTCCCTGACCAACGCCCAGAAGCACGCCGACCCCGGCGAGGTGCGGATCACCCTGACCCAGGCCGCCGAAGGAACCCTGACCGTGAACGTGACCAGCCCGTACGGCGACCGCTCGGGGCCGCGGGCCCCGGGCTCGGGCAGCGGTCTCACCGGGATCCGCGAACGGGTCGCCCTGCTCGGCGGCCAGGTCTCGGCGGGGCCCGAACCGGGCCCGCCCGGGGGCCCCGCCCGGATCTGGCGGGTCCGCGCCGTCCTGCCCGTACGGAACGAGGAGGAGCCTCTCGGGTGACCGCGGGGGTGATGCCCGGGACGCCCCTCCGGGTTCACGGGCCGGGCGCGTCAGATCCGTTCCGGTTCGGGCAGGGGGCCGCTGCGCAGCAGGATCGCGGAGACGACGGCGCCGGTCCCGAGGATGCCCGCGCACCACCAGAACACCGTGGAGTAGCTGTGGACCGCGGAGCAGATCAGGCCCATCCCGATACCGGCGACGACGAGCGGACCGAGCAGGCCGGCCCGGTAGGAGGAGTCCGGGGCGATCCTCGTCAGCCGGGCCCGCCTGCTCCGACTAGGTGTTCGGCGGTCGCTTCTTCACGGCTTTGGCGCCGCAGAACACGGAGTCCACGATCTTCTCCGACCAGGCGTAGTCCGCGTTGACGTTGACCGTGACGGAGCGGCGGCCGTCCTCGGTGGCGACGGCCTCGCTGCCGCCGCCGGCGGCGCCGCCGCTGTGGCCGTAGACCGTCGTGCCGCAGGTGGTGCGATAGCGGTAGAGCCCGAGGCCGTACGCCTCGTAACTCTGGACCTGCCCGGCGTTGGGCAGCATCCGCTTCATCGCGGCGAGCTGTGCCGGGGGCAGCAGTTCGCCGCCCAGCAGCCCCCGGAGGAACCGGTTGAGGTCCCCGGTCGTGGAGATCATGTCGCCGTCGCCGAACGCCTGGGACGCGTTCTGCTCGGTCACGTCGTGGATCTCGGTCGCGTGGGGGTCGTCGCTGAGGAACGAGTACATCCGGGGGTGCGGGCCCGGAATGGTGACCTTGTTCCCGGGCAGCGATGTGTGGCGCAGCCCGAGGGGTTCGAGTACCCGCTTGCGGATCTCGTGGGCGTAGGTGTTCCCGCCGGCCTTCTCGATGATCATTCCGGCGAGGACATAGCCGGTGTTGGAGTAGGCGTGGCGGTCGCCCGGGGCGAAGTCGGGCCGGTGGGCCAGCCCGACCCGCGCGGTCCGCAGCGGGGGCCAGGTCTCGTACCGGCTCTTCAGATACTCCGTCGTGAAGAACTTCCGCCGGTACTCCGGATCGCTCATGTACTCGCGCAGCCCGCTGCTGTGGTCGAGCAGCTGCCGTACCGTGATCGCCCGGCCGTCGTTGCCGTTGCCGCGGACCACGCCGGGCAGCCACTTCTCCACCGTGTCGTCCAGACCGAGCAGCCCGTCGGCCTCCTGGTCGAGCAGGGTGGCGGCCACGAACGTCTTGGTGATGCTGGCGATACGGAACCGTTCGTTCGACTTCCTCGCCTTGCCCGTGGTCCGGTCGGCCACACCCGCCACGCCGTTCCAGACCCGGTCCCCCGTACGCACCTGGGCGATGACTCCCGGGGCGCCCTGCCGGACGAGGTCGTCCAGCGCCCGCTGGGTGGCGTCGTACCGCGCGCCCGCACCGGGTGAGGCCCCGGTCCCGGCCTGTGCGGGAGTGGCCAGGAGCGTCGCGGCGACGGCCGCCGCGAGCGCTCCCACCACCGCCGTACGGGCCGTCCGCCTTCGCGCGCCGGCCCGGCCGTGTGTCCCTGCTCGTATCGCCACGGGATGCTCCTCACCTGGGTGGACAGCCCGGGACCGCACGGTCCTGACCATGGGAGGTCGGCCCGAAATGTCCCGGGGAGAGTGTTACCGGTGAGGACCCGGTGGGCTGTCCTGTAGTTGATCAGGAAAGGTGGTTTGGCCGGATTCCGACGGTGTTCCGGTGTCAGACGCGGGGCGGTGTCCACAGCACGGGATCGCTCGCCGGGGTCATCTTGGCGAGTATCAGTTCGTCGAAGGCGTTGGCCGTCCCCCACTGGTCCTGTTCCTCGCGGGAGGTGCCCCAGACCTTCGGTGTCCAGCCGTGTTCCTCGTCGATCCGGATCAGCTCCGTCGTGTACTCCATGACGAACCCGCTCGACGGCTCCTGGAAGTACGAGTACGTGTTGTCTCCCGCGCCGTGCCGTCCCGGGCCCCACAGCGGCTGGTGGCCCGCGCGCATCAGCCGGCCGGTGCCGCGCATGAACTCGTCGATTCCGTTGAGCTCGAAGGAGACATGGTTCAGGCTCGTGTGCTTCGACCGGGCGAAGGCGATGATGTGGTGCCAGCCCTCGGTGCGCATGAAGCAGAAGAAGTCCTGCAGCCAGTCCGAGATCTTGAAGCCCAGGACGTCGCCGTACCAGGCGACGGTCTTGTCGACATCGGTGGTGTTGAAGACGACATGGCTGATGAACTTGGGCCGGGACTCGCCCGGTTCGACGGGGCGGTGGGCCCGCTGTTCGACCTCGGCGGCGAGTTCGACGGCCCGGCCGTCGCAGTCGAAGAAGGCGCAGGAGTAGCCGCCGCCGAAGTCGGGGCGCTCCCCGGGCTCACGGATGATCTTCGCGCCGCTGCGCGCGACCCGTTCGAACAGCAGGTCCACCCCGGCACGGTCCCGGACGTCGAAGGTGGTCAGCTCGATCCCGGCGACGTCGTTCTCGCGCAGCTTGACGATGTAGTTGCTGGGGCAGCCGGAGCCGAAGTAGCTCCTGCCCTGCTCCTGCGTCACCAGGTCGAGCTGCCAGAGGTCCTGGTAGAAGGCCCGGGCGACCGGCAGGTCCTCGACCGCGATCGAGACCGATCGCACGCTCGTGATCGGATGGGGGGTGGGAAGGGACATCAGGGTTCTCGCTTTCTCGCACCGGTTCTTGCGGTTCTCGCCGTTCTTGCCGTTCTCGCTGGTCTCGCTGTTTCGCCGTTCTCGCCGGCTCCGGCCGGGGGCGGACGCCATGGCTCCGGCCGGGACCGGGGTCACCAGGACGTGGCGATGTACTTCGACTCCATGAACTCGCGCATTCCCTCGGCCCCGCCCTCACGGCCGAGACCGCTCTGCTTGACGCCGCCGAAGGGGGCGGCGGGGTCGGAGACCAGGCCGCGGTTGACGGCGACCATCCCGGCTTCCAGTTCGTCGGCCATCCGGAGGCCGCGGCGCAGGTCGGAGGTGTAGACATAGGCCGCGAGTCCGAGGTGGGTGTCGTTCGCGGCCCGGACGACCTCGTCGTCGGTGTCGAACGCGATGATGCTCGCGACCGGCCCGAAGATCTCCTCCCGCACGATGTCCGCGTGCGCCGGGACGTCGACGAGGACCGTCGGCGCGTAGAAGGCGCCCTCGCGGTCCGGCCGTTCGCCGCCGGTGAGGACCCGGGCCCCGGCCGCCACCGCGGACTCCACCAGCGCGGCGACCTTCGCCACGGCCCGGGGGTTGATCAGGGGGCCGCACTCGGTCGCCGGATCGGTCCCCGGGCCCACGACGAGCCGGGCGAACCGGTCCGCCAGGCGGCCCGAGACCTCCTCGACCAGGGACCGGTGGACGTAGACACGGTTGGCGGCGGTGCACGCCTGTCCGCCGTTGCGCATCTTCGCCACCATGAGGCCCTCGACGGCGTCGTCGGGATCGGCGTCGTCGAGGACGATGAAGGGCGCGTTCCCGCCCAGTTCCATACTGGACTTGAGGACCGTATCGGCGGCCTCGCGCAACAGTACCCGCCCCACCTCGGTGGAGCCGGTGAACGACAGGGCGCGCACCCTGTCGTCGTGGAGCATCGCCCGCACCACCGGGCCCGAACCGCTGGTGGTGACGACGTTGATCACGCCGTCGGGCACACCCGCCTCCTTGCAGAGGCGGGCGATGAGATAGCTGGTGAGCGGGGTCTCGGCCGCGGGTTTGAGGACGACGGCGCAGCCCGCGGCCAGGGCCGGCGCGATCTTCCGGGTGGCCATGGCCGCGGGGAAGTTCCACGGGGTGACCAGGACGGCGACGCCTATGGGCTGGTACGAGACCAGGATGTTGTTGGTCCCGCCCGGTGAGGTGCCGAGGTGGCCGGCGGCCCGTACCGCCTCCTCCGCGTACCAGCGGAAGAACTCGGCGGCGTAGTCGGCCTCGGCCCGTGCGTCGGCGAGGGTCTTGCCGTTCTCCGCCGAGATGAGGGCGGCGATCTCGTCGCGGCGCGCGACCATCAGTTCCCAGCAGCGGCGGAGGATCTCGGCCCGCTCGCGCGCGCTGGTCGCCCGCCAGGGGCCGAAGGCCGCCGCCGCCGCGGCGACGGCCGCCAGCCCGTCCTCGACGGTGCCGTCCGGGACGCTGTGGAGGACCTTGCCGGTCGAGGGATCGCGCACGTCGATCATGTCGCGTCGCCGGTTCGGGGGCGCCGCGCCGATGATCAGGTCGGAGTACGGCGCTGCGGTGGACGTGGCCATCGAGGCTCCTTTGCTACGAGTGCTGCGAGTGCTACGAGTACTGCGAGGTGGGGGAGCCGGGTCAGGCCGGGTTGCGGCCGACGAGGAACTCGTGGTCCGGGGAGTCCGTGACATCGAGCCCGGCGGCCACCGCCGCGGCGCGCAGCCGCGCCATCTGCCCGTCGTTGATCCGTGAGAGCGGCGCCCGCATGGGGCCGCCGTTGAACCCGTTGAGCCAGCCCTGGTACTTCCACAGATAGCGGTGGACCATGGCCGTGCCGTTGATGGCCGGGCCCACCACGGCCGCGTCCGCCTCGCGCACCGGGTGGATCTTCCAGTAGATCTCCATGGCCTCGTCGAACCGGCCGTCGCGCATCAGGGCGAAGTAGCGCGCTACCCACGGCCCGTACGCCTCGTAGTTCGACGTCCCCATCCACTGCATCCCGTACGTCGCGTGCCAGGCGGGCGAGTTGGACTCGATGGGGTCCATCACGATGACGTCCTTGTGGTACCGGTGGAAGATCTCCGCGATACCGCCCACGCCCGGGCCGCCGATCTCGGTCTTCACGGCGACCACATTGGGGATCTCCTCGATCATCCGGCCGATCAGCCGGGGCGAGAAGTGGCTGGGGTGCAGCCTGCGGAAGTTCCACAGATGCATCCCGAAGACGATGACGCCGAGGTTCGTGCTCTCGGCGACGGCCTTGGTGTAGTCGAGGACCTCCTGCTCGGTCGCCGGGTAGAAGGTCAGCGGGTACGACAGCAGGACGTACGTCGCGCCGAGGCGCTCCGACTCCCGCACGAGGCGGATGTTGTCCTCCAGGGTCGGCAGCGCGGCGTGGACCACGGTCTGCAGTTCGTCCCCGGCCTCGTCGATCGCGACCTCGGTGACCTGGAGGAGTTCGTCGAAGGTGGTGCCGCACTCGGCGACGACGAGCGTGCTGGACATGCCCATCCGCTTCGTCAGGGCGATGTCGTGGCGGACGGCCCGCTCGTTGATGTGCTTCAGATCGCCGGTGAAGGTCGGCAGCAGACAGCCGCAGATGCCCTTCATGTTCTGCTGCGCCCATGCACGGGCTTCGGAACGCGAGTAGCTCATGGATGCTCCGTTCGGCGCGGCCACGCATGCGGGCTTCTGCCGGCAATGCGCTATCCAGATAATGGATACGGTGACCGCTTAATGGATGCCGGGGAGGCTAGCAAGCGGCTCCGGGGTGGTCAACGGGTTCGGCGGCGGGCATTTTCCAGGACGACGGGCCGGCGCGGGATGTCTGCGCTCCTCGCACCCGCCGCGCCCCGGCGGCCCGGACGAAGCGGTCTTTTCTCGCGATTCATCGGGCGTTGACACCCGGTACGGCCGGTTGTACGTTCACCGAACCCAATAGATGGATGCGATATCCACTATCTGGATACACCTGTACTGCGTAGGACGACTGGAGTCTGCAGATGATCAGGGCTGAATCGACCGGCACCAGAGTGAGCCGGCATGAGTATTGGGGCGACGACGCCTTCCGCCGGGAGACGGAGCGGATCTTCCGGCGCTGCTGGCTCTTCGTCGCCCATGAGAGCGAGATCGCCGCCCCCGGGGACTACGTCACCCGGAACCTGGGCGGCGAGGACGTGATCGTGACCCGGGACGAGGACGGCAGGATCCGGGCCTTCCTCAACTCCTGCACCCACCGGGGCACCCAGCTCTGCCGGGCCGACCTCGGCAACTCGTCCCACTTCCGGTGCAGTTACCACGGCTGGACGTTCTCCAACTCGGGTGACCTCAAGGGCGTTCCGGAACGTAAACAGGTCTTCGAACCGTCCTTCGACAAGTCGGCGTTCGGCCTGGTGGCCGTCCCCCATGTGGAGAGCTTCCACGGACTCGTCTTCGCCAGCTGGAACCCGGACGCGCCACCCCTGGCCGAGGAGCTGGGCCCCGCCGCCTGGTATCTGAGGGGGGTCCTCGACAAGGCCGGTGACCTGGTGGCGGTCGGACCCCCGGCCCGTGCCCGGGTCCGGACCAACTGGAAGCTCGGCTCGGAGAACTTCGCCGGCGACGGTTACCACCTCGCCACCACCCACAAGAGCCCCATCGACCTGGGCACCTACCTCAACACCGACGCCTTTCCGCAGCTCGACGGGGTGTCGATGGCCCGTATGCGAGGCCGTTGTATCACCGCCGGGAACGGCCACGCGTTCCGTGTGCAGCACTACGACCTGCCGGGCACCGAGCCGATGTTCCTCGGCTATCCGCAGGAGAAGTGGCGGGACATGGCCCGGGGCCTCGACCCCGGACAGATCGACCTGATGTCCCGGCTCTCCGTCTTCCACGGCAATGTCTTCCCGAACCTGTCGTTCATCGACGCCCCCGCCCTCTCCTCCGGGGACGACACCCCGGCCGTCTCCTACGTCCAGTTCCGCGTCTGGCGGCCGATCGACGCCATGCACAGCGAGTTGATGCTCTTCGCGCTCGTCCCGCCGTGGTACGACGACGAACAGCGCGACCACTCGCAGCGGGCCAATCTGCGCATGGTGGGCCTGGCCGGGATCTTCGACACCGACGACCTCCAGAACTGGACGAGCGTCGCGGACATGAGCCGCGGCGAGGTGTCCCGTACGACGGACTTCGTGTACGAGGGCGGCGCCCTCGCCGAACCGGACTCCGACAAGCCCTGGCCGGGATCGGTGTACGACCTCGATCACACCGAGACCAACCAGCGGGAGCTGTACCGCCGGTGGGCCGAGCTGATGGACGACGAGTCGTTCGTCCCGGTCGGCCCGGGACGGAGGCCGGTCCGATGAGCCCGCGCACCGCCCGCCCCTCGCCGGTCCTGTCCGACGACGACGGCCGTACGACGGAGACACTGCGCCGCTTCTACGACGTCGAGGCCCGGCTGCTGGACTCGTACGACTACCCGAACTGGCTTCCGCTGCTGGAGGACGAGTTCACCTATCGCGTCCCGGTCACGGTCACCAGGGACGACCCGTCGCTGCCGCCGTCGATTCCCGGCGCCTATCTGGTCGACGAGTCACGGGACTCGCTCGCGTCGCTCTGGGCGCGCCGGTTCGAACCGGACCAGATCGACTTCGCCTGGGGCGAGGTCCCCCTGCACCGCGTCCGGCGCTTCGTCACCAACGTCCTCGTCGAGCCGGGCGACCGCCACAACGAGTACGTCGTCGACAGCAATGTGCTGATCAGCGTCGTCCACCAGGCCCATCCCGCGGTCGTCGCACCCGCGGGGCGACGCGATGTCGTCCGGCGCCGTACCGGTGGCGGCTGGGGCCTGGTGAGCCGTAACGCCGTCTTCGACGAGAGCGTCATCCGCCTGCCGCACCTGCGGATGGTGGTCTGAATGTCCGGGGACGCCGTATCCGCCGACGGCGGCGGCCCGGCGGCTCGGGAGACCGAGGTGCCCGGTGAGACCGGAGAAGGCGGCGGCGGGTCGTCGGGCGAGGTCGTCGAGGCCGAGTTCACCGTCGTCAACGAGTTCACGGCCGCCCGGATCAGCAAGATCAGGACCCGTAACGGCCATCGCGTCGAGATCCGGTCCCTGCGGCTGGGATACCGCGTACGCCTCGATCCCCTCGCCCTCGAAAGCGTCAGCTGGCAGTCGCCCGACGTCTTCTCCCGCTTCCTGGACCAACCCTTCGGGCCCGAGACCGACACCCGGTCACCGTGACCCGAAACGGCCCGTAGGGCCGAGAACGAGAAAGAGATGGAGCGCATGCTTCTCCTGACGGACGACCAGGTCCGCGCGTCCCTCCCGATGGACCGCCTCGTCGACGCCCTGCGCGACGGGTACCGGATCGAGGCGGCGGGCGGCGCGGACTTCCCCGACCGCGTCAATCTGGAATCGGGTCCCGGTTTCTTCCGCCTGATGCCCGGAGTCGTCGGCGGCGCCGGCGTCATGGGCTTCAAGGTCTTCAACCAGCTCGCGGCCGGCGGCGTCCAGTACCTCGTCGGCCTGTACGACGAGAAGTCCGGCGCCCTGCTCGCCCAGCTCGACGGCGCCTATCTGACCGCCGCCAGGACGGGCGCCACCACCGGTGTCGCCGCGGGCCTCCTGGGCCCGGACGGTCCGGTCGAGGTCGGGCTGATCGGCTCCGGACTCGAAGCCGAGACCAACCTCGAAGGGGTCTGCGCCGCCCTCCGGGTCACCGGAGTCTCCGTGTTCAGCCCCAACGCGGAGCGCCGCGACCGCTTCGCCCGGCGGATGACCGAACGCCTCGGGATACCCGTGAAGCCGGTGACCGCGGCCGAGGACGCCGCCGCCGCCCCGGTGGTGGTGGCCGCGACGAACACCGGTATCGGCACCGGCCGGATCGCCCTGCGCGGAAGCTGGCTGAGCCCCGGGGCCACCGTCCTCTCCATCGGCTCCACGATGCCCGGACTCCGGGAGATCGACGTGGACGTCGTCGCCCGCGCCGCCCTGGTCGTCAGCGACGCGCCCGCCCAGGCCCGCGGGGAGTCCGGCGATCTGATCGCCGCGGACGAGGCCGGAGTACTCGACGGCAAACTGTGCTCGCTCGCGGCCGTCGCCGCGAAGGGCGCCCGGCGGGCATCGCCGAAGGACATCGCCGTCTACAAGTCCGTCGGCACCGCCCTTCAGGACATCGTCGCCGCCCGCGTCGCGTACGAGGGCGCCCTGGAGACCCGTACCGGACACCGCGTCGACCTGCTGCGCGCCAAGAAGCCGGCCGGGGCATGAGCGCCGCCGTCGCACCACGCGGTACGGCGCTGGTCACCGGGGCCGCCAGCGGTATCGGCGCGGCGACCGCCCGCGCGCTGGGCCGGGCCGGCTACGCGGTGGCGGCCTGGGACCTCTCCGACCGGGGCGTCCGGGAAACCGTCGGCGAACTGTGCGCGTCCGGTACGACGGCCGCGCCGTACGCCGTCGACGTCACCGACCCGGCCGCCGTCACCGAAGCCGTACGCCTCACCGAGGACGACCTGGGTCCGCTGGACGTGGTCGTCCACGCCGCGGGCGTCTTCGACCAGAACCTGCCGTTCGGCGAACTCACCGACTCGGTGTGGGAGTTCGTCCTCCGGGTGAACGTCCTGGGCACGGCCAACGTGGTACGGGCCGTACTGCCGGGCCTGACCGGACGGGGCCACGGCAGCGTCGTCACGGTCGCCTCGTCGGCGGGCCTCGTCCCCCGCGGCGGCGGCGCCGCGTACATCGCCTCCAAGCACGCGGTGGTCGGACTGACCCTGAAGGCGGCCGCCGAGGTCGCGCACCGGGGCGTCCGGATCAACGCGGTCGCCCCCGGCTGGATCCCGACCCGGCTCTTCGAGACCAGCGCCGCCGCGTTGCGCACCGGCGCCCTCGCCCCCGACGTCCCCGGCGAACCGGCACCCGTCGGGGGCGCGATCCCCCTGGGGCGCCCCGGCACGGTCGACGAGGTCGCGGACGCCGTCGTCTTCCTGGCCGGCGACCGGGCCCGCTACATCACCGGCACCGTACTCCCCGTCGACGGCGGCTATCTCGTCGGCTGACCGGGCCGCCCCCGCCCCACCCTCCCCTCCGGCGCCGGACCCCGGCGTGCTCCGAAACCCAGAGGTACCGCCATGAAAGTGATCGCCCACCACGACAAGTGCCGGGGCTACGGCAGCTGCATGCTCGAAGCCCCCGCCGTGTTCGACCTCGACGAGGACGAGAACCGTGTCGTCGTACTCGACGCGGAACCCGACGAGCGCCTGCGCTCCAGGACCGAACGCGCCGTGCGCTCCTGCCCCGCCCGCGCCCTGGAGGTGATCGACCGATGAACCGGCCGCCGGAACACGTGGTGGTCGTCGGCGCCTCCCTCGGAGGCATGTCCCTGGCGCAGGAGCTCCGCCGGATCGGCTACGACGGCGCGGTGACCGTCATCGGCGCCGAGAGGACCCGTGCCCACTACGACCGCACCCAGCTCTCCAAAGACCTGCTCACCGGTCGCTGCGAACCCGACTCCCTGTATCTGATGGACGAGGAGGAGACCGCCCGGCTCGCCCTCGATCTGCGGACGGGCCGCAGGGCCACCGGACTGCGCACCGGCGCCGGGACACAGGCCCCGGCCCCGGCCCTGGTCCCGGCTTTGGCTCCGACCTCGGCCTTGGCCCTGGCCCTCGACGACGGGACGACCGTCGAGGCGGACGCCGTCGTGATCGCGTCGGGCTCCTCCGCGCGCAGACCCCCCTTCCCCGCCGACCTGCCGGGTGTCCACACCCTGCGCACCGTCGACGACGCGGTCGCCCTGCGCACCGCCATGGCCGACGCGAAGGACGTGGTGGTCCTGGGCGCGGGCTTCATCGGCTGCGAAGTCGCCGCCGCCGCCCGGGCCACGGGCCGCGATGTGACGCTCGTCGACCTCCAGCCGGCGCCGATGTACGCGGCGCTGGGACCCGTCGTGGGGGACCACTTCGCGCGGCTGCACCGAGCCAATGGCACCCGCCTCGAACTGGGCACCGGCGTCGCGGGTCTCGTCGGCGACCACCGTGTCACCGGGGTCCGCCTGGCCGACGGCCGGGTACTTGGCGCGGACCTCGTCGTCATCGGATTCGGCGGCGTCCCCGAGACCGGCTGGCTGGACGGCTCCGGTGTCGCCGTGGACAACGGCGTGGTCTGCGACGACGCGGGCCGTACCGCGGTCCCCGGCGTGTTCGCCCTCGGTGACGCCGCCCGCTGGCACTCCGCACGCCACGGGCGGCCCGTCCGCTCGGAACACTGGAACCACGTCCCCCTCCAGGCGGAGGTCGTGGCGGAGAACCTCGTCGCCGGCGCCCTGTCCGCCGCGGACACCCCCGCCGCACGGCTCGACGCCCTGCCGTCCTTCTGGACGGACCAGTTCGGCTCCCGGACCCAGCTCGTGGGGACACCGTCCCCCGGCGACCTCACGCATATCGTCGCCGGGACACCGGGAGAGCCGGGGCTGGTCGCGCTCTACACCCGGGACGGCCGGACCACCGCCGCCCTCGCCGTCGACGCCCCCCGGGCCCTGCTCCGGCACCGGGACCGGGTCACCGAAGGAGCGCCCTGGCCACCGGCGGACACGTTTTAGGCGAAGGGGGGCCGCCCGCGCCAGCCGAGGAGCTGGGACAGCGACAGGGCCAGCCCCAGCACGGCGTCCCTGATCTCCTCGGGGGCGCGCCCGTCGCCCCGCGCGTTGACGATCGACGCCGACGCCACGACGGTGCCGTCGGCGTCGCGTACGGGGGCCGCGGTCGCCGTCGTCGGCACGGTGATGTCGTGCTCGGTGGTCAGCAGCCCCGATTCCCTCGTCCGCTCCAGGGTGGCGCGCAGGGCGTCGGGGTCACCGATCCCGGCGCCGGCATCGCCGTTGTCCACCTCGTTCCCGGTGGCACCGGTCGTCGTGAAGTGGCCGATATAGGCGTCGGCGAACTCGGCCGGCGCGAAGGCGAGGAGTACGAGCCCGCGGGCGCCGATATGGAGGGGGTACGAGCGGTAGGTGTTGGCGTAGAAGAGACTCGGCACCGGAACGCGCGGCTCGGCGCTCGCGATCACCACGGACGCGTAGGCGTCCCGCTCGGCGAGCTGGACGAATCCCCCGACCCGGTCGGCGGCGGTCCGCATCAGCGGCTCGCCCGTGTGGAACAGCGGGTGCTCGCTCAGATACGCGGACCCGATGGCGAAGAGCCGGCGACCGATGTAGTGCAGTCCCGTGGCCTCGTCCCGGCGCACAAATCCATGATCGCGAAGGTAGGCCAGGGTGCGGTGCGCCGTCGCCCACTTCGTGGCGGTGCGCTCGGCGAGTTCCGTCGCCCGCATGGGCTTCTCGGCGAGGTATTCGAGCATCTGCATGGCTCGATGCATGCTCTGCATCGAGTTGGAAGTGGATGCGCGAGCCGAATCGCCACTGTCGAACACGCACCGGATTTTACCACCGGGACGGGTTCCGTTCCCCGGGAACCCCCTCCCGGCCCGGGACATCGCCGACGCGAAAGCCCGGGTCGGAACGGGGAGAGTGGTCATGGCCGCGCCGCCGTCACCCATGAGCATCACCATCTGCCCTGATATCGCCCGGAATTATGGAATAGGGGATAGCTTGCGGTCATTGGGGGAGGGGGCGGGGATCGGTTCGGTGATCTTCTCATGGAATACGAAACGTATGGCGAGCCCCTGATTATTGCTCGTCCGGTGATACTTATGTCGGCTGATCGGGCTATTCACTCTCCGGTTTCGATGTCGCGGCAATTCCTTGAGCCATACACCGGTGCGTGTCAGCCTTGTCTGCGAAAGGGGCTCCGGCGAGAGGTGCACGATCTCACCCGGGGCGACTTTGCGACTGTGTGATGCGGATGCCCCTGTGGCGCTCGCCCTCTGTTCCAGGCATACCACCTCTCCTTGACGATACGGGAGTTACCGATGCCGTCCTTTGCCGCCATGCATTCCGTGGCCCCTGCCACCGGATCCGATCCCGTAACCGTCGCGCTCGTCGGGGCGGAATTCGGATGGGGAAGCTCGGGCAAACTGAGCGCGGTACTCGCCGCGCTGCGGGACCGGTCGACACCTCCCCTGCGCTTCATCGGAATGGCGTCGGGGCTGGGGCGTCCCGTGCTCGCCGAGCACGCGGTCGACGGCTGGTACGACCTGCCGGACGATCCCGGCGGGACGACCCTCGCGGTCGAAGAGATCGTGCGGTCACAAGCGGTACGGGCCGCCTTGGTCGTCCTGGACGGCGCGGCGGCGACGGCGTTGCTGGCCACCGGTGTGCCCACGGTCTTCCTCGACAGCCTGCCTTTCCTCTGGTCCGAGGGCGATCGGGCCGCACTGCCGCTGAACGCGACGGTGTACTGCGCTCAGAAATCCATCGAACTGCCGCCCGAGTGCCGGGCTGTCCTGGCCGACGCCCGGGGGCTGCGCTGGGTCGAGGCCGTCATCGCCCGACCTCGCGCTTCGGAGCCCGAGCCCGAGCCCGAGTCGGAGCCGGAGCCCGAGTCGGAGCCGGAGCCCGAGTCGGAGCCGGAGCCGGAGTCGGAGCGCGGCGCCCGGCGGGACGCGGGCCGGCCGTATCGCAGGGCGCTGGTCAGCCTGGGCGGTCTGCGGGCGCCGGGTCTCACCGATCCGGGGCACTACCCGCGCCTGGTCGTCCCGGCCGTCCTCAAGGCGCTGACCGCCTACGGGATCGAAGAGGTACACATCGCCGGCAACCTGCCCGGCGACCTGGCGGACCAGCTCGTCGACCCGTCCGCCGCCCCGCCGCGGACGACGGCCGGCCCGCTCGGACACGGCGCGTTCCTGGAACGGCTGGCCGCCTGCGACATCCTGCTCACCTCGCCCGGACTGACCACCCTGCTCGAAGCGGGCGGGGCGGGCGTCCCCACCGTCTGCCTGCCGCCGCAGAACCTCAGCCAGATCTACAACGGCCGCTATCACAGCCGAGCCCTCGGGGCGGAGCTGCGCGTGCGCTGGCCCGATGACGTGCTCGTCGAGGACGAGGTGCTGGCCCTGCGTTCGGAGGGTGAGGACCACGCACTCGAACGGATCTACGGCGCGATCGGGGCCGCCGCACTGGGCGACGGCCGGCGGGACGTCGGCCGCGCCGTCCTCGACGGTGTCCTGGACGCACTGCGCCGGGCCGCCCACGTCGGCCGGTGGGACGCCCTCACCACCGCGGTGGGCACCGGTGGGGCGGCCCAGGTGGCCGACGCGCTGCTCGAAGTCCTCGGCGCGACGGGCCACCTGCCCGACCTGCCCAACCGACGCGACCTGCCCAACTCGCCCGACCTGCCCGACCCGCGCGCCGCGGCCGGCGCCGAAGCCATCCGGAGTCGTATCTCCCGCACCGTTCCCCCCACCCCGTGAGTCGCCTGAAAGGTCCCCACGCCGTGCCTCCACGCGATCGCTATCTCTTCATCAGAATCCTGGAAGCCTGCAACGCCGACTGCTTCATGTGCGAGTTCGCCCTGTCCCGCGACGCGTTCCGTTTCTCCACCGAGGACTTCGACGACCTGCTGCCCAAGGCCGGGGACGCCGGTGTGGGCTACATCCGGTTCACCGGGGGCGAACCGCTGATGCACCCCGATGTGGTGGAGCTGGTGCGCGCGGGCACGGCCGCCGGAATGAAGATGTCCCTCATCACCAACGGCTCGATGCTGCCCCGGATGGCGGCGCCCCTGGCCGCGGCCGGCCTGGCCCAGGTGATCGTCAGCCTGGACGGCGCCTCGGGCGCCACCCACGATGTGTACCGGCGCTCTCCCGGCATGTTCGACAACGGGCTGCGCGGCCTGCGGGAGGCAGCCGCGCTCGGTGTCCTGCCCAGGGTCAACACCGTGGTGGGGCCGCACAACTACACCGAGATGCCCCGGCTCCAGGAGGTCCTGACGGACGAGGGGGTACGGCAGTGGGAACTGTCCGCGCTCAAGCTCGACCGCACGATCACCTACCCCGACGCCGACCACGTCCGCGGCGTCTGCGATCCGGTCTACGACGCCGACCCGGCCGTCCTGCTGGTCCCGATGGGCAAACGCTTCTACGGGGACACCCCGCGGGAACAGGAGCGCTACTTCACCGAGTCCGTCACACCGCGCGCCTCCGAACCGCTGTGCCATGTCGCCGACGACGTCATCTACGTGGACGGCAAGTACGGACGGATGTACGCGTGCAGCTGCATCCCCCACCGGGAAGGCGACGACGGGCCCGGTGGCGCGCCGTTCCGGGAGCGGGGGGTGATCCGGCTCGACACCCCGGTGTTCCGGGCGCACGCCGACTACTTCCGCGAGCGCGGCCCCGAGGTGTGCAACGGCTGCTCCACCACCGCCGCCGGATACAGCGACGACGTGGCCAGGCTCGGGGCGGTGGGGGCATGGCACTACTGAACCGGTCCTGGGCGCCTTCGGCCGGTGGCGCGGCACCCGGCCCGCGGGTGCTGCTGAGCGCCCGCGAGGACCAGCTGGACTCGATCCTCGCCCTCGGCCGGGTCGCCGCCCACCTCGGCGACCTCCGCCGGGCCGACAGAGCCGAGCCCGAACTCCCCCCGGTCGCGGCGCTGGTCTGCGACGACGTGGCGGCCACCGAGCGGCTCCTGACCCTGGGCGTGCCCGTGGTGCACCTGCAATCGGGGCCCGCCGGTGAGACGCCGCCGGGGCGGGTGCTGGTACGGGTGCACCGGCCGGGGTGGCTGCCGCCGCCCGGGCCCCCGGCCCGGGGCGGGCGCCCCACCGGAGTCCTCGCGCCGCGGCGCACCGGCCGGAGCCCGGCCCGCTCGGGCACCCTGGTGCTGCTGTCCCTGTGGCGCGTTCCCCCGGCCGAAGCGGGGGCCTTCGCGTCCGGAGCGCTGCGGGAGCTGGTCGCCGCCGCGCTGCGGCACACCGGAAGCTGCACCGTGGTCGCCGACACCGGGCTCGCACGCGTACGGTCCGCCCTGGCGGAACATCCGGACGTCCGGGTGCTCCGGGCCGCCGATACCGACCCGGACGCCCTCCACGCCGACGCCGCCGTCCTCCTCGCCTCGCCGGTCCTCGGGGCGCTCGCCCTCGCGCAGGCGCGACGGGCACCGCTGGCACTGCTGCCGCCGCTGGGGCCCGCCCAGCGGGCCCTCGCCGGAGAGGTCGCGGAGATCCTGCCGTTGCCATCGGCCGACGATCCCGACGATCCGGGCCTGTGGTCACCCGCGGCCGCGGCCGGGCCGTGGCATCTGCTCGACCCGGCACTGGACGACCTGCGCGGTGCGCAGCGGGTCGCCCGTACCCTCCGCCAACTCGCTCTCGCGCCCCTGTGAGCGCCGTTCACCGCGGGCCCGGGGCGCCCCGTCCGGTATCCGCTGCCCCGTCCCGTATCCCCCGTATCCCCGGTATCCCCCGTCCCGCCGTCCCGTCGGCCCGCCGGACCGGTCCCGCCGGCTCCGGCCACCTCACCCACAGCGTCCGCGTCGTGCAGGAGCCGTCATGTCCCACGCCCTCCGCAAACCCGTACCCGCCACCCGCCCCGAACTGATCCGCCCCAGGGTCCCGGAGACCGACTGGGACGACTGGCGCTGGCATATGCGCCGACGTATCACCAACGTCGAGAAGGCCAGTCGGTGGATCAACCTCAGCGCCGACGAGGAAGAGGCCATCGCCGGGGTGGCGGGCAAGTACCGCTGGAGCGTCACCCCGTACTACGCCTCCCTGATGGACCCGGACGACCCCGGCTGCCCGGTCCGCCAGCAGGCCGTACCGGCCCTCGGTGAGCTGGTGGAGTTCCCGGGGGCCGAGGTAGACCCGGTCGGGGACACCTACTACCGCAGGACCAACCGGGTCGTGCACAAATACCCGGACCGCGTGATCATGCTGATCACGGAAGCCTGCCCCGTCTACTGCCGCCACTGCACCCGCAAGTTCCACACGACCGACGTCGACGGCACCTACTTCCGGGACGACGAGGGCGGCTCCTTCGACGAGGACCTGCGCTACATCGCCGACCACCCCGAGATCCGGGACGTCCTGCTGACCGGCGGCGATCCGCTGTCGTACCAGGACGGCAAATTGGAGGAGATCGTCGCCGGGCTGCGGGCGATCCCCAGTGTGGAGATCATCCGGATCGGCAGCAGGTTCCCCGTGCTGCTGCCGCAGCGCATCACCGAAGACCTCTGCTCGATGCTCTCCCGCTACCACCCGGTCTGGCTGAACACCCACTTCAACCATCCGAAGGAGATCACGCCGGAGGCCGCGGCGGCCGTGGACCGCCTGCTCCGGCACGGCATCCCGGTCGGGAACCAGACGGTGCTGCTGCGCGGTATCAACGACGACGTCCCCACGATGCGCACCCTCATGACCGAGCTGCTGCGCATCCGGGTCCGGCCGTACTACCTCTACCACTGCGACAACGTCACCGGGGTCTCGCACTTCATGACAACCGTGGAGAAGGGCTGGGAGATCATGGACGGCCTCCAGGGCCACATCACCGGATTCGGTGTCCCCCAATACGTTCTGACCACCAAGATTGGCAAGATCCCGATCGCCCGCCCCTCCTTCACCACCACTCCCGACGGCCTGCTGCTCCGCAATTACCGAGGCCAGGAAATGGTCGTCGACGGTGACGCGCAGCCGATCACGGAGTCCGGGACACGATGAGCACACTCGGCAATCGGCTCGGCCAGCGCTTCCTGCCCTACGGGGCGAACTACCTCGACTGGTCCGATATGTCGGAACTGCGGGAGGTGATCGAGCACCAGGTCCTGTTCCGGTACCAGACCGGGAACGAGAGCATGGCATCCCGCCTGGAGCGGACCGTGGCCGAACGCCTCGGCGTCGGCCACGCCCTGGCCGTGCACAACTGCACGGAGGCGTTGCGGCTGGCACTCATCTCCACCCGCCCGGCCGTCGGCGACCTGGTGCACATCCCGGCGGTGACCTTCGTCGCGGTGGCCGGAGCGGTGCTGTCGTGCGGCCTGATCCCGGTACTGGTGGACGCCGACGACTCGCTCTCCATGGATCCGACCCTGCTGCCGCCGGACGCGCAGCGGGTGATCACGGCCCATATGGAGGGCACCGTGGCACCGCTGCCGACGGGGGTGCCGTATCTCGTCGAGGACTGCGCGCAGTCCCTCGGCGCGCGCTTCCCCGACGGCCGGTACGTCGGGACGGCGGGCTACGCCGGGACGTTCAGCTTCCACCACAACAAGGTCCTCACCTCGGGCGAGGGCGGGCTCGTCGTCACCGACTCCGACGACGCCCGGGCGATCATGCGCCGCTACCACGACCACGGCTCGGCACGGGTGCCCGGCCAGTACCCGACATGGGACGACGACGCCCACTTCGGGGAGAACTTCGTCACCAGCGAGCAGGTCGCGGCCGTCCAGTGCCAGCAGTTCCGCCACCTCGACGAGCTGCTCGCCGGACTGGAGCGGATGTACGCGATCGCCATGGCCGGACTCCCCGGCCGGACCGATCTGGAGGTCCTGCCCCGGGCCGCCGGCGATGTGAAGGTCAGCCTGCGGTTCCGGTGCGAGAGCAAGGAGCTCCGCGATGCCGCGGTGGCCGCGCTCACCGCGGCCGGCATCGCCAACTGGACGCTCGGGAAGTATCTGCTGCCCGAACATCCGGTGCTCACCGGCCGTCGATCGCTCTATCGCGACGGCTTCCCCTGGAACCACGCCCCGGAGGGGCTCCTCGCCCTCAGCCGCGACGGCTTCGCCCGGACCAGGGACCTGCTGGACCGCACCCTGTGCCTGCCGCTCTCCCCGGAACTCGGCGAAAGGGAGCAGGCTCTCGCGGCCCGGTCCGTCAGCCGGGTGCTGGAGGCGGTGTGAGCGACGCCGAAGTGCTGCTGATGGTGGACGACCGGCCGTCGTCCTTCACCCGTTACGCGGCCCGGGAGCTGGCGGGCCGGCTGGTCCTGCTGCGGTTCGCCGACGCCCGCCCCGACCTGCCGGAGGACTATCTGCGGGAGACCGCGCACCTGCCCGCCTTCTGGGTGGGCGAGGGCGCCGCACCGGCCGAGGAGGCCCGGCGGTACCGGGATTGGGCGGCCGGGCTGCCGACGCCGCCGACCAGGTTCTGCAACCCGTCGGAGCCCCGGCAGGCCGTAGCCCAGCGGTTCGCGGAGCTGGCCGGCCTGCCGCACCTGACCGGGCGGCAGGTGGCCCTGGTCCGGGACAAGGCCGTCATGAAGGCGTGCTTCCGCCGACTGGGGCTGCGTACCGCCGAGTTCACCCGGGTGCGCTCGGCTGCCGGGATCGAGCGGTTCGCCGGCCGGCACGGCTGGCCGGTGGTGCTCAAACCTGTGGACTCCTTCGCCTGTCTGGACACCTACCGGCTCGACGGGCCCGGCGACTGCGCCGGGGTCGACCTCGGGACACGGGACTGGATGGTGGAGGCATACCTCGGCGGTACCGAATGGGAGGTCTGCGCGATCGTCCTCGCCGGCGAGGTCCTCGACGCGTGGCCGAGTGCCATGCCCTGCCGTCCGCTGGACATCGTCGACGGCGCGATGAACGCCAACATCAGCGTCGGCACCGGTGAGGGCCCGCCGGTCGACCTGCGGGCGCTCGTCCAGCGCGTCGTCACCGGGATGGGGATCGACCACGGCTACGTCCACATGGAGTTCTTCCTGATCGACGGCGAGGTGTACGCGGGTGAGATCGGCGTACGGCTCGCGGGCTGCGAGATACCCGCCAACCACGGTCACGCGTACGGCTTCGACGTGTTCGGCGCGACGCTGGCGGTCTATCTGGGCCGCCGCCCGGACCTCGACTACCGGGAGCGCCGCTGCGCCGGTGACCTGCTGCTGCCGCTGCCCGGCACCGGACTGGTCCGGCGAATCACCTCCCGGGACGAACTGCTGGGGATGCCCGGAGTCATCGACGCGGTGCTCAAGGTCCGCGCCGGTGACACGGTGACGGCCCGCCGTGCCTCCCACAACGCCTCCGGGTACGCCCATGTCGTAGGGGTTTCGATCGGGGAGGTGGAGCGTCGCATGCGTGAGGTGCTCGCCCGTTTCACGATCGAGGTGACGGCACGGGAGACCCGTGTCGCCCCCATCTGAACCCCGCCGTGCCGCCCGTACCCGAATGCTGCCCTTACCCGAATGCCGCCCGTACCTGAATGTCGGCCGTGCCGCCCGCCCGGACGGCGGCCCGGCACCCGAACCGGCCGCCCCGCGCGGCCGTCGAACGGAGACCGTGACGTGACCAGCGGCCTGCCCCGTCGCTTCCTCGACCTGCTCACACGTCCCCGGGTGGCCGGGGCGGCGTGGTGGAGCGTCGTCTCCCGACTGCCGGTCTACCTGATGTCACTGGCCATCGTCCTGACCGTCCGTGAACAAGGCGGCAGTTACGCCCAAGCGGGCCTGGTCGCCGCCCTGTACACGCTCGGGATGGCCCTGGGCGGCCCGCTGATCGCCCGCCGCCTCGACCGCGGCGGCCGGGCGGCGGTGCTGACCGCGACCGCCGTCGCCTACCCGACGGCACTCGCCGTCCTGGTGTGGGCGACCCGCCCGGGCGGCTGGGCGCAGCCGGTGACGGCGTTCGCGGCGGGGGTGGTGCTGCCGCCCGCGAATGCCTGTATGCGCTCGTTGTGGGCGCGGCTGCCGCTCCGCAAGGAGGAACGCGAGACGGCCTACCTCTGGGAGGCACTGCTCGCGGAGGTCCTGGTGATCGGCGCGCCGCTGATGCTGGCGGCGCTGATGCTGGCCGGGTCGGCGAGCCTGGCGCTGACCGTGGTCGCGGCGCTGGGCGGCCTGGGCACACTCGGGCTCGCGTACACCCGGCTGCCGGCCGGCACCGAGGACGCGCCGACGACATCGAAGGGCCGACGCCACCCGCTGGGCCCGTTGCGGGAGCCGGCCCTGTTGGCGCTGACCGTCGTCATGGCCGTCTCCGCGGTGCCCATCGGTCTGCTGACCCTGGCGATCCCGGCCTTCACCGATCTGCACGGCGCTCCGGGCGGCGCGGGCGTGGTGTATGCCTGCTGGGGTGTCGGCAGCGCGCTGGGCGCCGTCTGGCTCGGCCGGTCCCAGTCCGAGGTGGCCCCTCAGGTACGCCTGCCCCGCCTGCTGCTGGCCTACGCCGCCGGCACCGGGCTCACGCTGCTCGCGAGCTCCCAGGTGGGCCTGGCCGTGGCGCTCGCGGTGGGCAGCGCACCCATCGCCCTGGTCTCCGCCACCGAGATGAGCCTGGTGAGCGGCATCGCCGACGGACGTTCCATGGCGGAGGCGTTCACCTGGGCGTCTTTGGCCACCGTCCTGGGCGACGCGCTGGGCCAACAGGCCGGCGGGCTGCTGATGGACCCGTTCGGGCCCCGGACGGTGTTCGCGGTGGCGACCGGGACCGCCCTGGCCGCCGCCGGGCTGGCCTTCGCCTTCCGGGGGCTGCTGACCCGGCGGGCGGCCCCGGCGGTGGAGTGCGCGGCATGACGGCCACGCCCTCCGGCCGAGGCCCCCCCACCGACCCGAACCGCTCCCCGTCCGGCCCGAACCGACCGCTCCCCGTCCGGCCCGCTCCCGCCCCCCCCCATGCCCCGCGCCCCGGCGCGGGCGACACGAGGTATCCACCATGAACGCCGCGCTCACCCACCAGCGAGCCGACCGGCCGTCCGGCCCGGCCCCCCTGTTCCGACCGGTCACCCGGCGGGAGTTCGCCGAAGCCGTCCGGGAGTTCCTGGGCTCCCTTCCGCACCCGCCGGTGCCGGTGCCGGTGCCGGTGCCGGTCCCGACCGAGGACCGCGCCGATCTGACGGCGAGCGTCGAACTCGCCGGCCGCCTGTACGGCGGACTGCGGCGGCCGCACCCGCTGGACACCGGCGTCGTCCTCGGCGCGGCGCAGCTGCCGGACGGGCTCGCGGAACTGGCCCGTCCGTTCGCCCGCGTGTGGGCGGACGAGGGAGAACTCGCGGACATCGCCGCGTTCAGGGCCCGGCACGGCGGCTCGCTGCTGCTCGTCGGCTGTTACGACCGGCTCACCCTCGACCCCGTACGGGCCCTGCTGCTGGCGACCTACCGCGGCGCCCGGCACGGACTGACCCTGCTGAGCGGCCGCGACGCCGCCTCGGTCTGCTGGAACGTCGCCAAGCAGTACGCGCGGCCGGCACTCGACGTCGACGCGCTGGGCCTCTTCACCGACACCGACCGGCCGCCCCGGCTGCCCGGCGTCCAGGTCTTCGACGACCGGGACTTCGAGAGTACGGACATCCAGGCGGCGATCGGGGACACCCGATGGCTGCGGGTGGGCTTCCAGGGGCACGGCAAGGACGACAGCGTCAACCTCGGCGAGTTCACCATCTGCGGTCTCAACCCCGCCGCCCCGGCCGTGCCCGGACTCCTCGGTCCGCGCTGCGCGTACGGGCTGCCCTGCTACAAGCCGGAGGACAAACTGGTCCCCCTCAACCGCGTACAGGCCGTGGAACTGGTGCTCAGCGCGTGCAACAGCGGCCCGCTCGCGGACCTCGCCCTGTACGACCCGAAGTACCAGCTGTTGCTGAACGCCCTCGACGGGCCCGCCCGCACGGTGGTCTCGGCCGTATCCGTGCACGACTCCGACCGGCCGGAGAACGTCGCCTGGATGCGTGGCGCCCTCGTCGGCGCGGACTCCGTCGACACCCTCAACGCCAGCCTGGCCGGCTCGCACCCCTACCCGGCGTTCATGCGCTTCGGACTGCCGGAGGCGCCGGAGGACACCCCGGCACCCCCCGCTCCGGTGGACCACCGCCCGGACCCGCTGCTCCTGACCGTGGGCGGCCGGCTCACCGCCTATCTCGCCTCGGACCTGCTGCCGCACCACCACCCGCTGAGGCCCCGGCTGACCAGACTCGCCCGGAAGGTCGACCTCTGGGTGGCCAGGCCCACGCACCTCGCCGACCAGTCGCCCGAGCAGATCACGGCCTCGCTCACGGCGGATCTGCAATCCCTCGACCACGTCATCACCGAGCAAGTCTCGGCCGACCCCGAGACCGCGCTGATGAACTACCCGGCGCACTTCGGCGACCGCAGCACCCTGGACCCCCGGGTCCGGGAGGTCACCTGCCACTGCGGCCGTCCCGCGCAGGAGTTCACCCGGCGGGGTCTGCTCCCGTACGTCCTGGACACCACCTGTGCCGTCTGCATGCGGTGCGGCGATGTCACCTTCCGGATCCCGGACGCACCCGCCCTGCTCGCCCATGCCGCCGACGCGGTCGGGCAGGGCGAGGTACTGGAAGTCCGGGCCACGGTCACCGCGGCCCGCACCGGCCCGGTCCGGCTGGGCCTCTTCGTACCGACCTATCTGCGCGAGGACACGACCGTGGAACCGGCCACCACCAAGCGCCGGCTCACCGGTGGACGAGCCGAGGACGTCGCGTTCCGGGTGCGGTTCGCGCCCGGCACCGCGCCCCAGGCGTACTACTTCACGGTGTTCGCCGTACAGGACCTCGCCGTTTCCACGGCCCGGCGCCACTTCGGAGTCGTTCCCCGGACCGTCTGACCGCCTCTCCTGCCCGCCCCCCCCACCTCACAGGGAGAAGACCATGGAAACCCCGAACGTTACGGAGCCGGGCACCGCGCCCCGGGAGCAGCCGGCGATCGAACTGATCGAGCAGAACGGCCAAGTGACCCTCAGTATCGGCGGCGAGCAGGCCATGCAGGCCTGGGAGCGGGACCTGATGTGGGCCAGCGCCGACATGCTGTGCGAGTACGGCAAGGACTTCTACGAGGTCGGTCTTGGCCTGGGCCTGTCCGCGCTGCGCATCGCCGGCAACCCGGTGACCCGCAGCCACACGGTGCTGGAGCTCTTCGGCGAGGTCGAAGACCTGTTCCGGGCCCGGCACCCCCACGTACCCGACAACCTCACCGTCGAGCGCGGCGACTTCTTCCAACGGATCTTCGAACTGCCGTCGGAGAGCGTCGACGGGATGTTCTTCGACCCGGCCCTCGACATGGAGGTCTGGACGGACGACGAGCTGTGGGCCCGCGTCATGCCGGAGGTCGTCCGGGTGCTGCGCACCGGCGGCGTCTTCATCCCGTTTTTCAGCACCAAGCCGGAGCTGCGCCGGCAGTACTTCCCGCACTTCCGCCGGATCCGGGTCGAACGGCACCCCTTCGTCGCCTACGACACCACCGAGTACACACACGGCGGCACCACCGGCGACGCCTTCATCCAGTGTTTCCTCAAGGACTGACCCGGCTCGCCCCGCCCGCCCCCCTCCCTCTCCACGCGCCACCGACACCCGACACCGAGCACCAGCGCCACCACGGAGGCACTCCCATGGCCGTCACACCACCCCTCGACTCCCCTGGCTCCCGGCCCGACCCGGGCATCCGCTCCCTCTTCCTCGCCGGCCCGTTCATCCAGCTCCTGGACCCCGAGACCGGAAGGATGCCGGCCGCCGCCCGAGGCCCGTTCGACATCCTGATCAAGCATTTCGAGGCACAGGGGCTCTCCGTGCACAATGCCCACCGCCGTGAGGCGTGGGGGGCGGAACTGATGCTTCCGGAGCAGTGCACCAAACTGGACCAGGACGAGATCCGCAAGGCCGATGTCTTCGTGGCGCTGCCGGGCCATCCAGCCTCCCCGGGCACCCATATCGAGATCGGGTGGGCCAGTGCCTTCGGTAAGCCCATCGTCCTGCTGCTGGAGCGCGAACACGAGTACACCTTCCTGATCCAGGGCCTGCACACGGTCGCATCCGTGGAGTACGTGGTCCATACGGATATCGCGGCCTGTCTGCCCGCCGTCGACCGGGCGGTGGACCTGGCGGTGCAGCGGCAGCGGGAACGCGACGGCAGCCGGTTGCCGACGGGCCCGGTCCACCCGCACGAGACGCCGGCGCGGACTCCGCGGGAGGATGCTTGAGCAGGTCCGCTCGGCTCGCGGCGGTCCTTCTCGGGTGCCTCGCGCTGCTGGCCCCCATGCCGGGCGGCACCCCGTCCGGCAACGGGCGGCCCACCGACCCGACCCGGACACCGGCCTCGGCGGCCTACACGGTCGAGCTGGCCGGTGACTCCACGGGGGGCCGGTGGTCCGGGCGCGGGCGCGTGAGCTTCACCCATGCCGCGGCGGATCCGCTCCGGGAGGTCTACCTCAGACTGTGGGGCAACGCCCCCGGCGGCTGCTCGGCACCGGCGGTCACGGTGAGCAACCTCGTCGGGGCCACCGCGGACGGCTTCCGGGCCGGGTGCACGGCGCTCCGGATCGTCCTGCCGGATCCGCTCGGTCCCGGCGAGCGCCACACGATCGGCTTCGACCTCGCCATCCGCGCCCCCGAACTGGCCGACAGCGCAGGAAGGTTCGGCCGGTACGGGGCGTACAGCCACTTCGGCAACGCCCTGCCGGTGCTCGCGGTGAGGGACGGCGCCGGCTGGCACCTCGACCCGTTCACCGACACCGGGGAGTCCTTCTACACCCTGGCCGCCGACTTCACCGTGGTGCTCGACCACCCGGCCGCGCTCAAGGTGCCCGCCACCGGCAGCGCGACCGGCACTCCGGGGTCCACCGGACGGACCGTCACCACGGTGAGGGCCCGCGAGGTGCGCGACTTCGCCTGGTCCGCGGGCCCGTTCGACACCGTGTCCCAGGTCACCGCGGACGGGGTCGTGATCAACGTCCACAGCGGGGCCGGCGTCCCGGCCGCGGATGCCCGGGCCATGCTGGCCGCCGCCGGCGCCGGGATGGCCACCCACGCCCACGCGTTCGGCGGCTACCCCTACGCCGAGCTGGACGTCGTCGTGGACAACGACCTCTGGTTCAGCGGTATGGAGTACCCGGGGTTCGTCCTGAGCCGGGTGAAGACCTCCGCCCTCCTCCACGAGATCGCCCACCAGTGGTGGTACGGCGTCGTCGGGAACGACCAGTACCGCCGGCCCTGGCTGGACGAATCCTTCGCCGAGTACGCCACCGAGCTCGCCATCGGCCGCGACGGCTCGGGCTGCTGGGGGGCCGTCGAGTGGTCCGCACCGCAGGAGTCGATCACCAACGGCATGGCGTACTGGGACGACCATCCCCACCGGTACGAGGACGTCGTCTACGGCTACGGCGCCTGCGCGCTGCACGACCTGCGCCGGATGATCGGCCCAGACGCGATGTCCCGCCTGCTCCGCGGCTATGTCCGCACCCACCGTCACGGCGTGAGCACCACATCCGCCTTCAAGGCCGCCGCCCAAGCCGTCACGGCCAAGGACCTGACCCCGTTCTGGGCCGCCCACCGGATCCATGACTGACCGCCCCCAAGCCTCCCGGCCCACCCTGTGCCCGACGGCTCTCCGGCATCGCTCCGAAACGAAGAATGCCCAGGTCAGAAGCTTCTGACCCGGGCATGAGAAGAGCCCCCTGTCGGATTCGAACCGACGACCTACGCATTACAAGTGCGTTGCTCTGGCCAGCTGAGCTAAGGAGGCACCGGCAGCGGGGCGGACCCCGTGCGAAGGACCCACTGTACACAGCGGGGGCGGGCCGGTGGCGGGGTCCGAGGAGGTGGGGCGGGCGGGTTTGGATCTCGGTTCGGCGGCACTGCTGACAGATGGGACATCGCCGGGGTAGCGTCACCAGCAGCCCACGTGAGTGGACTACACCAATTCCTTTTACTCGGATCGTCCGGCACGTTCCTGCCGGTGAGGGGAGACGCGTCATGGCGTCCGTAACGTTCGACAAGGCCACCCGGATCTACCCGGGGTCCACCAAGCCCGCCGTCGACGAGCTGGAGATCGAGATCGCGGACGGGGAGTTCCTCGTCCTCGTCGGTCCCTCCGGCTGCGGCAAGTCCACGTCCCTGCGGATGCTCGCCGGGCTCGAGGACGTCAACGGCGGTGCCATCCGGATCGGTGACCGGGACGTCACGCATCTGCCGCCGAAGGACCGGGACATCGCGATGGTGTTCCAGAACTACGCGCTCTACCCGCATATGACCGTCGCCGACAACATGGGCTTCGCGCTCAAGATCGCCGGGGTCAACAAGGCGGAGATCCGGGCGAAGGTCGAGGAGGCCGCGAAGATCCTCGACCTCACCGAGTACCTGGGGCGCAAGCCCAAGGCGCTCTCCGGTGGTCAGCGCCAGCGGGTGGCGATGGGGCGGGCCATCGTGCGGGAGCCGCAGGTGTTCCTCATGGACGAGCCGCTGTCGAACCTCGACGCCAAGCTCCGGGTCTCCACCCGTACGCAGATCGCGTCGCTCCAGCGCCGGCTCGGCATCACCACGGTCTACGTCACCCACGACCAGACCGAGGCCCTCACCATGGGCGACCGGGTGGCGGTGCTCAAGGACGGTCTGCTCCAGCAGGTCGACACCCCGCGCAACATGTACGACCGCCCGGCGAACCTCTTCGTCGCCGGCTTCATCGGCTCGCCCGCGATGAACCTGGTCACCGTCCCGATCATCGACGGCGGCGTCAAGTTCGGGAACAGCGTCGTGCCGGTCTCCCGGGACGCGCTGAGCGCCGCCGCCGACCGCGGTGACACCACGGTGACCGTCGGTGTCCGCCCGGAGCACTTCGACGTCGTCGAGCACAACGGCAGCGTCGCCAAGTCCCTCTCCAAGGAGTCCGACGACGCCCCCGCCGGGCTCGCGATCTCCGTCAACGTCGTCGAGGAGCTGGGTTCCGACAGCTTCGTCTACGGCTCCGCCCGCGTCGGCGGCGAGGACAAGGACCTGGTCGTCCGCGTCGACGGCCGGGCCACCCCGGACAAGGGCAGCGAGCTGCACGTCGTGCCGCGGCCGAACGAGATCCACGTCTTCTCGACGTCCTCCGGCGAGCGCCTCTCCGACTGACACACGGCATACCCGCCTTGACGGAACGGCCCCGGGATCCCCGGGGCCGTTTCGCGTTGTCAGGGGCCCGTCGCCGCCGGGCGGATTCGAAAGGTTTCCTAGAACCTTCTCCCCGGCTTCCCCCGGGGGGGTGACGAAATGTCGCCAAATCATCACTGCCCGCTACGCTCGCTCGCGTGACTCACTCCGCACGGCGCATCGGCCGCTCCTTCGCCTTCGTCCTCCCCGTCGTCATGGTGCTCTCCGGAACCCTCGCGGTCACCAGCGTCCCGTGGGCGGGCCCATCGGACTCCCGGATGCTCACCGCCTCGTCGCAGAACGTCTCGGTGCCCGCCGCCCCCGTCCGCGCCCCGCAGGACGTCCTGCGCGACCGGCTCCTCACCGAACTCCAGGAGAAGGACCCCGGTACCGTCCTCACCCACCTCCAGCGCGAGGTCGAGGCGCGTCCCTCCCTCTCGCGGCACTGCATGGGCATCGCCCGCGCCCTCGGCCGCGCCGCCGTCGAGCGGCTCGGGCCCACCAAGGCGCAGCAGTACTCCAAGCCCGTCTGCGACACGTCCTTCGCCGCCGGTGTCGCCCAGCGGGCACAGGGGAGCTGACCCCGGGCCGCCCGGGGACGCCGTGGCTCCCCCCGGGGTCCGTCGCGCGCCGGTCCGCATAAGGTTCGGGGCATGCATATGCCCACGTATCCGACGCAGGCCGTCGTCCTGGCCGGTGGCCAGGGGTCGCGGCTCCGCCCGTACACCGACGACCGTCCCAAGCCGATGGTCGAGATCCCGGGAACCGGGACCCCGATCATCGGCCATCAGCTGGCCTGGCTGGCCGCCGAGGGCGTGACCGACGTCGTCGTCTCCTGCGGTCATCTCGCCGAGGTGCTCCAGAAGTGGCTGGAGAGCACCGAACTGCCGCTCTCCGTCACCACCGTCGTGGAGACGGAGCCCCTGGGACGCGGTGGCGGGCTGAAGTACGCCGCGGCGCATCTGCCCCACCCCGACCAGCCCTGGTACGCCACCAACGGCGACATCTGGACCCGGTTCTCGCTCCGCGACATGGCCGCGTTCCACACCGAGCGCGACGCCACCGCGACCCTCGCCCTGGCCCGGCCGCGGATCCCCTGGGGCGCCGTCGAGACCGACGCGTTCGGGCACATCACCGACTTCATCGAGTCGCCGCCGTCGCCGTTCCTGATCAATGCGGGCGTGTACGTCTTCTCCGCCGCCTTCCGTGATCTCCTGCCGGACGTCGGCGACCACGAGCGCACCACCTTCCCCGGCCTCGCGCGCGAGCGGCGCCTCGCGGGCTTCCCGCTGCCGCAGGGCGCGTACTGGCGTGCCATCGACACCGCCAAGGACCTCACCGAGGCCGCGAAGGAACTCGCCTCGAACCGGGGTTAGTCCATGACGGGTTCGGCCGCGGCCGTCTCCGCGTGCCGGAAGGGGAGGCCGGCGCGCGGGGCGGGGCGGTCCGGTCAGCCGCGGCCCGAGATCCGGTCCGCGAGTCGTGCCACCCGGTCCGTCGCCGTCGAACGCGCCGTCGACTCGCGCCGGTCCGCGCCGCGGTACGCCGCGTACAGCGCCCGGACCCCGAGCCAGCGCAGCGGCTCCGGCTCCCACTTGCGGACCTTGTGGCCCACCCACGGCAGGGACGTCAGCTCCGTCGGCCCCGCCTGGCCCGAGTCCCGCTGGATCAGGTCCCGGAGCGTACGGGCCGCCAGATTCGCCGTGGTCACCCCCGAGCCGACGTAGCCGCCCGCCCAGCCCAGGCCGGTCGAGCGGTCCAGGGTGACGGTGGCGCACCAGTCGCGCGGTACGCCCAGCACGCCCGACCAGGCGTGGTCGATGCCCGCGCGGGCCGCCTGCGGGAAGAACGCGAGCAGGATCTCGTGGAGCGCGGCGACCGTCTCGGGCCGCGTACGGCCGTCGTTGTCGGTACGGGAGCCGTAGCGGTACGGCACCCCGCGCCCGCCGATCGCGATCCGGTCGTCCGCCGTCCGCTGCGCGTACACATAGGCGTGCGCCATGTCGCCGAGCGTCTCGCGGCCGGTCCAGCCGATCGCGTCCCACACCTCCGGCGGCAGCGGTTCGGTGACGATCATCGAGGAGTTCATGGGGAGCCAGTCCCGGCGCCGCCCCTTGATCGTCGCGGTGAACCCCTCGGTGCAGCGCAGGACATAGGGCGCGCGGACCGTACCGTACGGCGTGACCGCGTGCTTGGGTCTGATCTCGGTGACCGGGGTCGACTCGTGGATCGTGACCCCGAGCGCCTCCACGGCCGCCGCCAGGCCCTTGACCAGCTTCACCGGGTCGATCCTGGCGCCGTGCGGGGTCCAGGACGAGGCCACCGCCCCGGCGACCCTGAGCCGTTCGGCGGTCTCCCGGGCGCCCATCAGCACCCGGTCGGTCTCGCCGAACGCGACCTCCACCGAGTGGAAGTCCCGCAGCCGGGCCGCCTGGGCGGGGGAGCGGGCCACCTCGATGACGCCGCCGCGGTGGACATCGGCTTCGATGCCCTCGGCGGCACAGACGTCGATCACCTCGGTGACGGAGTCGTTCATCGCCTTCTGGAGGCGGACGGCGGGCTCGTGGCCGTGGCGGCGGGCGTAGCGGTCGCGGCCCGCGATGCCGTTGTAGAGCCAGCCGCCGTTGCGCCCGGAGGCGCCGTAGCCGCAGAACGCCGCCTCCAGGACGGTGATGTTGAGGAAGGGGACGGCCTTCTTCAGGTAGTACGCCGTCCACAGGCCGGTGTAGCCGCCGCCGACGATACAGACGTCGGCGGTCGTGTCACCGGGCAGTGGCTCGCGGGGTGCGGCGAGTCCGTCCTGCGCGTACCAGAACGAGATACCGCCGTTGACCGTGCCCGTCGTCCTCATGCCGTCCCTGGTCCTGGTTGTGATGTCGGGGGGTACGACTGTATGCAGCCGGGCGCGTCCGCGGGAGTGCGGAGAGAGCCGGACGGGATCGGTCAGGAATCGAGAAGCCCGGGTCCCGTCGGCTGGCTAGCGTCGACAGCACTCCATCAAAGGCGACGAAGAGGAGAGTGCGGCGATGAGCGATGGTCTGTCGGAGTTGGAGCGCAGCGCCCTGCGGGAGCGTACGGTCGAGCTGCGGACGGAGGCGAGCCGCGGCCGCGGCTCCAAGAAGGCCGCGGCCGAGGAGCGCGATGTCCTGGCGAAGATCGCCAAGATGGAGCCCGCGGACCGCGCGGTGGCCGAACGGCTCCACGCCCTCGTCGCCGTCCACGCCCCCGACCTGGCACCGAAGCTCTGGTACGGGCAGCCCGCCTACGCCAGGAACGGGAAAGTCGTGTGCTTCTTCCGCAGCGGGCACGTCGACAAGGAGCGCTACTCGGCCTTCGGCTTCACCCCCGAGGCGAACCTCGACGACGAGAGCGGCGTCTGGCCCACGTCGTACGCGGTGAACGAGCTGAGCGACCGGGGCGAGCGGGCGATCGCCGACCTGTTGAAGAGGGCCGTGGGCTGATCCCGGCCGCCGTCCGGGGCCTGTGGATAACCCGCGGCCGGTGCCGAGGCCGCGCGTACGATCGGTCGCATGATCGTGGTTCCGGAGGCTCTGGCCGCCTCGCACCGGGCGCACAGCGGTGCCGCTGCCGGCGCGTTCATCGACGCGCTGCCCGCCCGCGCGGCCGAGTTCATGGAGCGATGGGGGCTCGGACCCGACGGGCCCCCGGCACACGGGGTCGTCGCGCTCGTTCTGCCCGTGGTGCGGGCGGACGGCTCGGAAGCGGTGCTGAAGCTCCAGCCCGTGGACGACGAGACCGTCGGCGAGCCGGTCGCGCTGCGCGCCTGGGGCGGTGACGGAGCCGTACGGCTGCTGGACCACGACCCGGCGACCGGCACCCTGCTGCTGGAGCGGCTGGACGCGGCCCGTCCGCTCTCCTCCGTCGCCGATCCGGGGGAGGCGGTACGTGTCCTGGGCGCGCTGCTCGCCCGGCTGGGCGACCGGCCCGCGCCCGCCGGTCTCCGCCGGCTCGGGGACCTCACCGCCGCCATGCTGGACCAGCTGCCCGGGGCGCTCTCGGCCCTCGGCGACGCGGACGGGCGGCGGCTGCTCGCGGACTGCGCGGCGGCGCTGCGGGAGGTCGCGGCCGAGCCCGGTGACCGGCTGCTCCACTGGGACCTGCACTACGGCAATGTGCTGGCGGCGGAGCGGGAGCCGTGGCTCGCGATCGACCCCAAGCCGCTCGCCGGCGACCCCGGGTTCGAGTTGCTGCCCGCGCTGATGAACCGGTTCGATCCGGATCCGGCGGCCATCCGGTGGCGGTTCGATCTGCTGACGGAGGCGCTGGGCACGGACCGGGAGCGGGCGCGGGCGTGGACGCTGGGGCGGGTGCTCCAGGTCCTGCTCTGGGACCTGGAGGACGTGGGGCAGGGGAAGGAGGGCGAGGGCTTGGACGAGCAGGCCGTGGTCATCGCGAATGCCCTGCTCAGACGGTGATCAGCGGGCGAAACACGGTGGCGTGGGTCCGCGGCCCGGCCGCATGCTGACCCCATGATTCGTACCGCCTCACCCACCGACGTACCCGACATCCACCGGATGATCCTGGCCCTCGCCGAGTACCAGGGCTACCGCGACGAGGTCCGTGCCACCGAGGAGCAGCTCCACGAGGCGCTCTTCGGGGCCGAGCCCGCCGTCCACGCGCTGATCGCCGTCGACGACACCGACGGCGCCGTGATCGGGTTCGCCGTGTGGTTCCTGACCTATTCGACCTGGCGCGGGGTCCACGGGGTCTATCTGGAGGACCTGTATGTCGATCCGGCGCGGCGCGGCGGCGGCCACGGCAAGGCGCTGCTCGCGACGCTGGCCCGGATCTGCCGGGACCGGGGGTATCAGCGGCTGGAGTGGTCGGTGCTGGACAAGCTGACCGAGACGATCGCGTTCTACCGGTCCCTGGGAGCCCGTCCGCAGGAGGACAGCCGGGTGTTCCGGCTCACGGACGGGGCGTTGGAGAAGCTGGCGGCGTACGAGAAGGCATAGCGCGGGGGCCGGGAGCGGGGGCGAGAAGGGGGGTGGGAGCGGGGTGGGGTGTGGGAGCGGGGTGGCCGTAACCCCGTGACGGCCACCCCGCTCCCCGTACCGGTTCCCCCGCGTGGTCATGGCACGAGGACGACCTTGCCGATCGTCGCCCGGGTCTCCAGCGCCCGGTGTGCCCGTGCCGCTTCGGCCAGCGGGAAGCGGTGCACCGCGGGCGCGAGCCGTCCCGTGGCGGCCTGGTCGAGGGCGCGGTCCTCCAGCCGCCGGATATCGCCGCCGACGGGCTCCAGCATCACCGGGCCGAGGACCATGAGGGTCTCCACGCCCCGTTCGGCCTGCTCCTCCTCGGAGGGGAGGAAGGGTTCGCCGTCCTGCCCGTTCTCGCCCACCCGGCCGTAGACCAGGTGCCGGCCGCCCTTGCCGAGCAGTTCGACCGCCGCGCGCGCCACGGTGCCGCCGACCGCGTCGAGGTAGACGGTGGCGCGGCGGTCGCCGAGATAGCCGAGTACCTCGTCCGGCCAGGTCGGATCGGTGTAGTCGACGGCGATGTCGGCGCCGTTGGCGAGGACGCGGGTGATCTTGGCGGGGCCGCCGGCGAGGCCGATGACGGTGGCCCCGGCGTTCTTGGCGTACTGGACGGCGAGGATCCCGATACCGCCCGCCGCGGCCGAGACGATGGCGATGGAGTCCGGACCGAGGTCCGCGAACTGGAGGATGCCCATCGCGGTACGTCCCGTACCGATCATGGCGACGGCCTCCGCGTCGCCGAGGGTGTCCGGTACGACCCGGAGCCGGTCGGCTTCGGTGACGACCCGCTCCGCGTAGCCACCCGGGTTCATCCCGATATGGACCACGACCCGGCGGCCGAGCCACTCGGCGTCGGTGCCCTCGCCGATGGCCTCGACCGTGCCCGCTACCTCGCGGCCCGGGATCGTCGGCAGCGGGACCGGTTCGGGGTAGGGGCCCTGTTCGCCTTCGCGCAGGGCCGTGTCGATGAGGTGGACCCCGGCCGCCGAGACCGCGATCCGGACCTGCCCGGGGCCCGGGACCGGGTCCGGGACCTCCTCGTACATCAGGTTCTCGGCGGGCCCGAAGGCGTGGAGTCGGATGGCGCGCATAGGTGGTCCCCTCGGTGCTCGGTGCTCAGTGCTGGGTGTCTGACGCGGTGGCGGGCCGGTGGGGCGGTGCGGCCGGGGCCGTACGGCGGCGGCGGTACGACCCCGACCGCTCACCACTGTGCGACCTCAAGCAACCTTGAGGTCAAGGTCCGTCCCGGTGGCCGGGTGCCGCGCGGTCCGCGACGCCCCCGGCCCGTGCGACGCGCCCAGCGCCCGCAGGGCCAGCGACGAGGCGGTCAGCCCGCTGGAGAAGGCGACCTCCCCCAGCAGGCCGGGCGCCGCGACCTGGTCGCCCGCCAGGAACACCCCGTCGCCCCGGTCGATCGCCGGGCGGTCCCGCCAGGTCGTCCCCGGCGGGTCGAGCGCGCCGGTCCGGTCGTGCGCGAGGGCCGTCCGACGCCAGGTCTCCCGCTCCCGCCAGCCGGGCACCGCCGCGTCGAGCAGCTCCTCCGCGTGGGCGACCCCGTCGGCCTTGCCCGCGTCCGGCGGGACCGGGAACTGTGCCTGGAACAGCGATTCGCCGCGCGGCGAGAGCAGCGGCGAGACGGCCGAGAACCGCTCGATCCAGCCGGTCCTGTCGAGGTCGGAGACGACGAAGGGATCCTTGCGGGCGCGGCGTACCGCCAGATCCACCAGGACCGTACGTCCACCGGTCCACCGCGGGGACTCGTCGCCCAGCAGCCCCCGCGCCGCCGCCAGGGACGTGGCGACGATGACCGGGCCCCGGTCGGCGGGCAGTTCGTCGACCCGGGCCGAGGTCTCCACCCGTACCCCCAGGTCATGGGCGCGGGCCGCCATCCGTTCCATGACCTGTCCCCAGCCGCCCGCCGGATAGCGGACCCCCGGCGGCAGGGACGCCGTCCGGCGGAACCGCTCGTGTACGAACGCGGCGGAGAGCGATCCCGGGTCGTGGTGGAAGAGGCCGACCGCCATGAAGTTGGCCGTCGCCTCGGCCCCTTCGGCGCCCACCTGCCGGGTCGCCCAGTCCCGGTAGGACTCGTCCACCGGCGCCTGGTCGACGGCGATCCGGGCCAGCCGCAGCAGCCCGCGCGGCGGCAGCGACCGCAGGCCGCCCCGGTGGCGGAACCGGATCCGGAGCGCGTCGCCGATCGGGACCCGGCCGGTGGGGCCGATCAGGTCCCGCCGCCCCAGCCAGGACCACATCGGGCCGCTGTAGAAGACATGCGGGCCCTCACTGGTCCGGTACGGGCCTTCGGCGGTCCGGCCGCGCCCGCCGAGCGCGGCGCGGGCCTCGTAGAGAGTGACCGGCACCCCGGCCTCGGCGACGGAGATCGCCGCGGTGAGCCCGGCTATACCGCCGCCGATGACGCTGACGCGGTCCCGGCCGGAGTCGCGGGCCGGGCCTGCGTCGCGGGCCGGGTGGGCCCGCGGCCGGCCGGTCGCCCGGTCGCTCTCGCTCTCGGGGTCGGGGTCGGGCGTCCGTCCGTGGGTACGGCCCGATGCGCTGGAGGTCATGACTGCTGTCCGTCCTTCCCGGTCGCCGCGGTGACGCGCGTGGAGCGGGCGTCACCGGTCTGTCGAAGGGATGACGAACGGCGGCCCCCCGTTTGTGACATCCGGGGCCCCCGGGAGCATCGGAGGCGCGTCAGGCGGTCGGCGGGGTACGGGGGAAACGGGCCTGGAGGTCCCAGACCACCGGGTTGTCGGCGAGCGTCTCGTGCATATCGCAGAGGTCCGCGATCACATCGTGGAGGAAGTCCCGCGCCTCGCGCCGGAGATCGGCGTGCGGGAAGGAGAGGGGAGCCTCCTCCAGCGGCTGCCAGTCCGCCGCGACGTCCACCCAGCCGAACCGCCGCTCGAACAGGAGCCGGTCGCTCGACTCCGTGAAGTCCAGCTCGGCGCGCTGGGGCCGGGCGGCCCGGCTGCCCATCGGATCCCGGTCGAGCCGCTCGACGATGTCGCAGAGCGCCCAGGCGAAGTCCAGCACCGGCACCCATCCCCAGGCTGTGGACAGCTCCCGGTCGGCCTCGGTGTCGGCGAGATAGACATCGCCGCAGAACAGGTCGTGGCGCAGGGTTGTCACCTCCGCGCGGCGGTAGTCCGTCTGCGGGGGATCCGGGAAGCGCCGGGAGAGCGAATAGCCGATGTCGAGCACCCGCCGATGGTGTCATGACCGACCCACCCCCACCGACGGCATCCCTCCGGGCTGCCCCGGGCCCGGGGGCCGCGCAGGTCAGCGGGGTGGAGGCGGCGGATAGGGTGAAGGGGCAGCCACCTGGGGGGAACGAAGGCCGATGACACCTGCGACTGAATCGTTCCAGCCCTTCCAGCCCTTCCAGCCCTTCCAGCCCTTGCAGCCGGACGATCCGCGCCTGGTGGCCGGATACCGGATCGCCGCCCGGCTGGGCGCGGGCGGCATGGGCCGGGTCTATCTGTCGCACACCGACGGCGGACGGCCGGTGGCCATCAAGGTGGTACGGCCCGAGCTGGCCGACGATCCCGACTTCCGACTGCGGTTCCGGCGGGAGATCAGGGCCGCGCGACGGGTCAGGGGCGCGTACACCGCCGAACTGATCGACGCCGACGCGGACGGCACACCGCCGTGGCTGGCCACGCTCTACGTACCGGGCCCGTCCCTCACGGAGGCCGTCCGGCGGCGCGGGCCGCTGCCCGTGCGGGCGGTGCTGTGGCTGATGGCGGGGGTCGCCGAGGCGTTGCGGGCCATCCACGCGGAGGGGATCGTCCACCGGGATCTGAAGCCGTCGAACGTGCTGCTGGCCGCCGACGGCCCCCGGGTCATCGACTTCGGTATCTCGTTGGCGTCCGGCGCGACGCTCTTCACCGCCACCGGCACGACCGTGGGCACACCGTCGTTCATGGCCCCCGAGCAGGCGTCCGCGGGCGATGTCACCGCGGCCAGCGACATCTTCGCGCTCGGCCAGACGGCGGCTTTCGCGGCGCTCGGCGAGACGCTGTACGGGGACGGGAACTCGGTCGGCGTGCTGTACCGGATCGTGCACTCCGCGCCCGATCTGTCCCGGCTGCCCGCCGAGCTGCGGCCGCTGATCGCCCGCTGTCTGGCCGCCGAACCCGCGGACCGGGCCACCCCGGCGGAGATCGTCGCCGCCTGCCGCGAGCTGCTGGGAGCCGAGGCCGACGCGGGCGCGGGTCCGGCGGTGTGGCAGGAGGTGACCGGCCCCGAGGTCGCCGTCCCGGCCCCCGTTCCCCCTCCTGTTCCGGAGGCGACGGCGGTCCGTACGTTGCCGTTGGGCGGCCCGCCCCCGCCCCCGCCCCCGGCGCCCGACCCGGCCGCACGGAAAGCGCGTCGGCGCCGTACGGCACTCTTCACGGCCGGGGCGGTGGCATCGGGCGCGTTGCTGCTGACGGGCCTGGTATGGACCGTCGTCGAAACGGCGGACCGGGTACGGGACCGGAACAGCGCGGCGGCTTCCTCGCCGACGGCCGAGGGCGCCGAGGAGCAGGGCGCATCCGTGAAAAGCACCGGCAGCACCGGCAGCACCAAGGGCACCGGCTCCGAGCGTGCCGAGGCCGGCGACGAAGCCGGTGACACGGCCCGCGACGCGGCGGCGACCGGGCTGCCGCCCCGGGGCTCGGCCACCGGCGCGACGGACCAGCGGCCCGTCCCGTACCCCCAGCAATGGCTGGACCTCAAGACGTCGGTGAGTTTCGAGGAACCGGTCAGACGCGAGGACCGCAGCGGGGACATCCGGCTCGACTGCCGTTCCGCGGGCTGCTCCCTGGAGAGCGACAGCAGCGTCTTCGTCATGATGTACGGAGAACCGGGGACGGATGTCGACATGTGCCGGCTCTTCCTCGCCAAGGCCGACAGCAAGAGCCTCCCCCTGGCCGGGGCGGCGGCCGGGAGCGAGATCTGCGTCAAGCACGCGTCGGGGGACATCGGGCTGCTCGTGCTCCAGACGAAGTCGACCGCGGGGGCGAGCCGGGGAACGGCGTTCGTGACGGCGGATATGACGGTCTGGCGGGCTCCCCGGACGTAGGGCCCGCCTCTGTGCCCTATTCGCGTTCGCGGAGGGTGACCGACTCCAGCGCGCCCAGCGCCGCCACCGGCAGCAGGAACCCGCCGCGCCCCTCCGCCCAGCGCGCCACCACGATCCCCGCGAGCGCGCCCGCGCTGGTGAAGGCGGGGGCGCCGCCGAGGCCGTTGACGATGTCCCCGGCGACCCGCAGCCGGTCTCCCGTACGGCCGGTGATGTCGAGGAGGCACGAGAACCGGCCGTTGGCGGCATAGGCGCTGACCAGGAGCTGCCGACCGGGTGTGAACCGGCTGTCGAGCACCATCGGGCCGTCCGCGACGGTCACGGGCGTGTCGAGCCGCAGTACCGCGAGGGGCGGGCCGCCCTGGTACAGCGACTCGTCCGAGGTCTCGGCGGACACCTCGATCGCCGTGGCCGACACCCGCTCCCCGGTCGCCAGTTGTACGACCGGGGGGCCGTCGCCGTCCGTGATCTGCTGGAGCACATAGCTCACCGTCACCACGGTCGTGGCGTCGACGAGCAGTCCGTTGCCGAGGTGCTTGCCGTCGCAGGTGACGCGGACGCTCATCGAGAAGACGAACTCCTCGTCGACCTGCCAGGTGTCGGTGAACATGGTCAAGTTGCCGGAGTTGTAGATCGCGTTGCCGCCCACCACACGGGAGTTGGCCGCACCGCCCTCGTGAACGACGCCTTCGACGGGCCCTCGGGCCGGCACCACATCCGGCAGCCGGGTCGGCACCGCCCCCTGCTCGTCACCCGCGGCCTCCTCGACCTCGGCGAGCCGGCGCTCCAACTGGTCGCAGCGCTCCTCCGCCCGCCGGTGGAGCGCCCGTACCCGTGCCAGCTCCTCCTCCAGTGCGTGGATCTCCCCGCGCAGCCGGATCGACTCGTCCGACACCGTTCCCGGCGGTTCGTCGTCCAGCGGGTCCTTCGGCGGGGGAACGGAAGTCGCCTGGAGCTCGCGATGACGCATCTGGAGATCGCGGAGCCGCTGCTCACGGTCGTGGAGGTTGTCCTCAAGCCACCGTTCCCGGGTGGCCGCGCGCTGGGCCTCCCGGTCCGCGTCGGCCAGCTTCCGCTCCAGCAACTGCGCCCGGTGGGCGGGGCTCCGGCCGCACTCCAGCGCCGAGGTGTGCAGATTCCTCAGCAGATCGGAGGTCTCCTGCGTCGGTACGGTGCCCCGCCGCTCGGCGACGTCGTGCAGCAGATGGAGCACGAACTCCCACGGCGGGACGCGACCTCCGCCGAGGTAGCGGGAGACGGTCCCGGAGTCGTAGGAGCGACGGACCGCGTACCGGCGGACCGAGACGCCCAGATCGGCGAAGAGGTCGCGCAACGCGGCCGCCAGCGCCGCGACCTCCGGCGCCAGATCGTCGTCGATCGGCTTGAGTTCGGTCATGGTGTCGCCGTCGCCCCCGCCCTCGCTGCCGTCCGCGCCGCCGCCGCTGCCGTTGCCGCTGCCGATTCACCGGCAGCACCGTTGCACCTGCCGCAGCACCCCGGCACTCCGCGATCCTGGACCCATGGTCGCAGAAAGCCCGCACCAGGAACGGGGACATCACCATGTCGCGTCAGAGCGTCCCGACCCGGGCCCGCGCCACGCCCCGCGGCCGGGGTGCGCGATGAACGGGGGCCGGGACGGGGGGCGTCCGCCGGTGACGTGCGGCGACCCGCAGGGCCCTTGCCGCCGCGCGCATCCGGCCTAGGTCATCTTCTCCGCGACGGTCAGTTCGCACCGGCCGTCGTCCCCGCAGCGGCGCCGCAGCCTCCCCCGGGACAGGGTCTGTACAAGGCCGACGGTCCAGCACAGCGGGCAGCCGCGGAGCGCCAGCAGGCCCGGCGGGGCCAGCAGCAGACTCCACAGCCCCACCACCGGCAGCAGCAGTACCGACCCCGCCAGGGCGCCGAACCCGGCGGCGCCGCGAACCAGATGGCGGGGCACCGTACGACTGGAGAAGTCTCCGGACCCGGACCCGGACCCGTCACCCATCGACATCACCGCCCCGGAGCGTGCCGTCCTCCGCCCACGCCAGCTCCTGCCGTACGGCGGCCCTGGCCCGGTGCAGCCGGGACTTCATCGCGGCGGTGCTCAGCCCGAGGGCGTCGGCGGTCATCCGGCCGCTGTACCCCTGGACGTCCCGCATGATCAGCACCCGCCGCTGGTCGGCGGGGAGCGCCGCGATCGCGCGGGCCACCAGCTCCGCCTCCAGCCGCCGCAGGACGTCGTCCTCGAACGACGGGACGGGCGCGTCGTCGGGTACCGGCACCGGCACCGGCCCGCGGACCATCAGCCGGGCCCGCCGCAGACATTCGTTCCGTACGATCCGGAACATCCAGGACGCCAGCGCGCCGGACGCCCTGAGCATCCCGATCTTCCGGTACAGGATGATCAGCGCCTCCTGCGCCGCGTCCTCCGCGTCCTGCGGCGTGGCGCACAGGGAGTGCGCGAACCGCCGTACGTGCGGATGCGAGCCGGTCAGCAAGGCGGCGACGGCCTCCTCGTCGCCGTCCCGGGCGGCGTCGACCAGCCGCTCACCGGGCCAGGCGACGTCAGCCACGCCCGCTCCTCCGCCGCAGGAGGAAGAAGGTACAGGCGCAGACGAGCAGGGCCGCCGCGCCGATGACGATTGCCGTGGTCATGGACCACCTCCGGTTCCGTACGGCCCGTGCGTCCGTACGCCCATGAGAGGCGCACCGCCCGCGGAAGGATTCAACCGGACCGCCCCCGGCCCGCCCGTACGGGGGAGACGTACGTCACACCGGGCCGTGTCACATCTCGCGGCCCCGGCGGGTCATGTGTGTGTAGGCACGACGACAACGGCATTGGAGCCCACCATGGAAGCCCGCCTGAACCTCTTCGCCAGCCCGCTCGCGGGGAAGACCCTGAAGCACCTGGTCTCCGCGGGCAAGGCGATCTCTCCGGCGACTCTGTCCGTCACCATCCAGGAGCTGGTCAGGATTCGCGTCAGCCAGATCAACGGCTGCGGCTTCTGCCTCGACATGCACACCAAGGAGGCCACCGCGGCCGGTGAGGACCCGGCCCGCCTCCACCTGGTCGCGGCCTGGCGCGAGGCGACGGTCTTCACCGACGCGGAGCGCGCGGCCCTGGAACTCGCGGAGGAGGGCACCCGCCTGGCCGACGCGGCGGGCGGGGTGCCGGACGAGGTGTGGTCGAACGCGGCCAAGCACTTCGACGAGGAGCAGCTGGTGGCGCTGGTCGGCACGATCGCGCTGATCAACGCTTTCAACCGCCTGAACGTGATCCTCCAGAACCCGGCGGGGGACTACCGGGTCGGCCAGTTCGCCTGACCCGCACCCGCCCCCGGCGAGGGGCCACCGCCATGTCCCCGGCGGCGGCCCCTCGGGCGTCGTCACCCGGCGACGCCGAGTTCGTGGGGGAGAGGCCCGGGGGCGGCCGTTCCCGCGTGTTGCGGGCAGGCGTACAGGACGGTTCCGTCGCGGTAGCCGATCTCGACGGCGGCGGGTGAGACGCGCCCGCAGACGGCGCAGGGGGTGTCGGCCGGGGGTGGGAGGGGCTGGGTGAGGCTGTCGCGGGTCATGGGCGGTGGTCACACGCCGGTACGGATCGCCCGGCGGGCCTCGGTCTCCACGGTCAGTGGGTCGGTTCCGGTGGCGATGCGGCGGAAGGCTTCGGGGCGCCAGTCGTGGGGGAGTCGGCGGATGCGGTGGGCGAGTTCGGGTGCGTCGACGGTGCGCAGGTGGATGTAGTCCGGCGGGGGTGGTGGTTCTCCCTTTTCGGCGTATGTGGTCGCCGCCGCGAGGGTTTCGGTGAGGGTGGGGCGTTCGGGGTGGTACAGGTCCCGCAGGACGGCCGCGCGCCAGGAGGCGGGGAGGTCGCCCCACTGGCGGGCCGTGTCGACGGCCAGCAGTGCGTGCTCGGCGCGGTCGGGGTCGGCCTCGGGCCACCGTCCGGCGCCGCGGGGGTCGTAGAGGGCGGCGAAGTGGGCGGCGTCCATGCACAGGGCCGTGATCCCGGGCCCGTACGCCTCCGCATCAACATCGACGGGCCAGGTCCGGCCGATCTCCCGCGCGTCTGCCGCACACCAGTGGACGGCCGCCCTCGTATGCCCGGGAAGCGACTCCCACACCCCGGACGAGACCAGGGCGCCCCGCACCAGCGGCCCCACCTCCCCCGCCAGCCGGGCGACGACCGGCCACTCCTTCAACCGCCAGCACCCCAAAGCGTCCACGGCCTGACGTACCCCGTTCCAACCAAGTGGATTCGTCGTCATGGGTGTCATGGGTCGCCCTTTCACTCCGGGTGGTGGTTCCGCCCGATCCGGGTGACCGAAGGTAGGCGGGTGACCACGGAGTGGTGTTCACGGTGGTGAACCCGCCCGCCGACACCGTCCGTCGTCAGTACAGAACGCCCATCCGGTGCGCGAGTCCGCGCAACTCACGGGCCGTAGGGGACGACAGGCGGCGGTCGAGCAGTTCGGTGACCGTGCTCCGTACCTGATGGTGGGCGTGGACTCGTTGCGGCGCGGTGCGTTCCGCCGCGAGCAGGGCGGCGACCGCCTCGGAGCCCCGGCCGTGGAGGCGGGCGAGTGAGCGGCCGAGGTCGGCGTGGAAGGCGGACTGCCGTCCGGGGGCACGGAGGACTCCGGGGTCCACCCCGTCCCCGGCGGAAACGGCACGGCCGTGGAGTCCGAGGTCCGTGTTGAGGCTGACGCGGTGGATACCGACATTGGTGGGGCCGAAGTTCAGGTGCCACGCCTTGGTCTCCCCGGTCCGTTCGGCGAGGGCGGCGGCGTCGGCCAGGTGCTCGCCGACCTCGCGGGCGCGGTCGGTGCCCCGGCGCCGTACGTCCTGCGTGAGGCAGGTGGCCGCGATCAGGTGCAACTCGCCGAGCAGGGCGTGCGCGCCGGGGCTTGAAAGATCGTGTTCGACGTCGGTGGCGGCTTGCTCCGCCCGGGCCAGGGCCTGGTCGGGGCTTCCGGCGGACAGCAGCACATGGGCGTGGAAGAAGCCGGAGAGCGCGGTGTGGGAGGGGTCGTCCAGCTCGGCGATCGCTTCCGCGGCGCGGGTGACGGCGATGAACGCCAGATCGGTGTAGCCGAGGTTCTTGAGCAGCAGGGCACAGGCCGGGTGGTAGGCGGCGGCCAGCAGCCGCAGCGACGACGGCCGGTCGGCGCCGGTGGCCGCGTCGGCCGTGGCGTGGAGATCGGTCAGCAGCCCGGGGAGCGCGCCGGCGAGGAGACCGTACTCGGCCGCGTGGTAGAGGCGGTTGGCCTCCCGCACCCGGGCGGCGAGCGTCCTGGGCGGGCACGGCTCGCCCGGGGACGGCGGAACGAGGCCCATCAGGGTCAGCCGGAGCGCAGGAACGGCCTCGTGGGCGGTATCGGTCCGGGGGCCGATCGGCGCGAAGGGCTGACCGGTCAGTTCGGCCGGGGCGATCCGCAGGGCTTCGGCGAGGGCGGTGATGTGCCCGGTGCGGTCGAGGTGCCGGTGGCCGTTCTCGACCATCGAGAGGAAGCCCGGTGACAGGCCGCAGAGTTCGGCGAGCGCGCGCAGTGACAGGCCGCGTCGGCGGCGAGCCGACCGCAGTCGCTGTCCGATGTGCTCCCCGGGCTGTCCGCTCATCGACATCTGCCCTCGTCCGGTGCAGTTGGACCCAGGGTAGGGCGGCGGCGGGCGCCGTTCCGCCGCTTCAGGTGAGCCGGCCGTCCGGGCGGAGACCGGTCCGCTCGGCGAGGCCCAGGAGGTCTCCGAACCGGGGTGACGCATGCTTGGCGCGGTGCGCCAAGGCCGTGATCAACTCTCGTACCCATGGGTCGAGTCGTAGCCTCAACGGCGCTGTGGCTTCGGCTTCGAGGAGATCGCCGATTGCCCGTGGGACGTCCCCCAGCCGTGCGGCGGCCGTCGCGGTCACCGTCAGCAGCCGGGTCCGCGCGGCGGGCGAAAGCGCCGCCGGATCGGTCGCGCGGGCGTGCTCGACGGCCTCGTCGGGGGCGCCGCACTCCACGGCGACGGCGGCCCGGGTGGCCGTCACGATGGCGACGGCCCGCTCGTCGTCCGCGCGCCGGGCGGCCGTGGTCAGCGCCTCTTCGGCATCCCGGCGGCGCCCGGCCGCCGCGCGGGCGAAGGCGAGCAGCGCGAGCGACTCGGGGTCGCCGATGGTCCCCATACCCCGTTCCGCGCGGGCCACGGCGTGTTCCGGCAGACCCAGGTCGGTGAGCAGCCGTATCTCCTCCAGCAGTACGACCCGTTCCGCACCGCCGCCCGCACGGGCGCGGTGCAGATACAGCCACGCCAAGTCCCCGTACCCCAGACGCCTCAACAGCCCGGCGGCCAGGGCGTCCGCCAACGCCCGCGACCCGCCTTCCGCCGTCGCGATCAGGCCCGGCAGCACTCCGGCCAGGACCTGCTCGTCCCCGGCGGCCTCCGCGTCCGACGCCATACGCATCGGATGGCCGGGTCCCGTCCCCGGTGGCGGCGGGGTCCGCGCCTCGGCGAACTGCCGCCGGAGCTGAAAGGCGGCGGCCCGTACGGCGATATGCGCGTCGCCCACCGGTGGATAGGGCTGCCCGGTCAACTCCCCGACGCCGACACCCAGGACCCCGGCGAGCGCCGCCAACTGGCCGCGCCGGTCGACCCAGTCCTCGCCGCGTTCCCACCGGCCGATCCGCGAGGCCGACACCCCGGACAGCTCCCCGAGTTCCCCCGGGCCCAGGCCGCGCCGCCCGCGCCACACGGCCAGCCGACTCCCGATCGCCCCACCCGGAGCGGCCTCGTCCCGCACGCCCCCCACCTGGTCGCTCACACACCCATCCGTCCCCGAGCCTGTGGGTCGTCACAGTAGTCAAACGAATGAGCGACCCGCGAGCGACCGCGATGCACGGCCGATGGCGATGACGGACTGCACGCCGGGCAGGCAGAGGGAACCGTAGGTTGTGTCCTATGGACGAGCACGGACGGAGCTATCGGTACGTGGGTCCGGACGAACTGAAGGCGATGGTCCGGCCGGAGGGCGCGGGTGTACGGATCGGTTCGTCCGACGACTTCGACCGATGGGCCGCGGAGCGGTCCGCGGCGGAACTGGCCGAGCCGTTCACATTCGTCGTCGGCACGGACGGTGTGCTGAGGCTCGCTCCGCGACGCAGTGAGCATGTGGCTTGTGCGGGCGGCGAGCCCGTCCTGAGCGCCGGTGAGATGGGCTTCGTCCACGAGGCGGGCCGATGGACGGTCAACCATGTCAGCAATCACTCGACCGGCTACCGCCCTGATGTCAGCTCCTGGCCCGCGGTCGCCCGTGCCCTGGGCCGTGCGGCCCTCGGACACCGCTGCCGGTTCACTCACGAGGTGGTGTTCCGGCGCTGCCCCGGCTGCCGGGAGCACAACATCGTGCGCGAGGACGACTTCTTCTGTGTCTTCTGCGGAGGCCCCCTTCCTCGGGCATGGAATGTGGACCTGTTGATATGAGGAGCGCCCCGCCTTCCCCGAGTCGGCGGGAAGGCGGGGCATCGGTCTCGCCCATGGCGCTTCGGTCAGCGGGCGTGGCTGCCGGCTTTGGTCACCGGGGCCGGTAGGAGGTCGCCAGTACGGAGACGGTGACCCGGTCGGGCAGGGGGCCGTGACCGCTCGGGTCCGCGCGGGACAGCAGATGGCGCGCGCTCGGTGTCATTCCCACCAGGTCGACGGCTTCCTGACCGGTCAGCGGCGCGGTGTACTCGACCTGCCGGGTGTCGATGGCCGCGAAGTAGGGGTCCAGTGCCTGGTGGAGGCGCTGTTCCTTGTTCGGGTCGACGGTGACCATGGCGGGTATCCGGTCGCGCAGCTCGGCCAGATGCCGCGCGACGGGACGCACCACGATCAACCGGCCCGCCGGGCGGAGCACCCGGTGGAACTCGGGCGGGTTGCGCGGGGCGAACACGTCCAGCACGACATCGGCCGACCGGTCGGCCAGGGGAAAGGGGCGGAAGACGTCCCAGCTCGCCGCCGCCGCTCGGGGATGGGCGCGGGCCGCCGAACGCAGGGCGGGTACGGAGGTGTCCAGCCCCAGGCCACGGGCGCCGGGCAGTTGATCGAGGACACCGGCCAGGTAGTAGCCGGTGCCGCAGCCGATGTCCATGACCGTGCTGCCGTCGCCCCGGCCGGGCAGGGCGTCCGCGGTCAGTCGTGTCAGGGCGCGGAGGACCGGGGCGTACGTCCCGGTGGACAGGAACCGGTTCCGGGCCCGCACCATGGCCGCGTCGTCACCGCTGATGGCACGGCTGCCCGTCAGCAGTCCGGCGTAGCCGCGACGGGCGATGTCGAAGGTGTGGCCCGCCGGACAGCGCAGCGCGTGGCGTTCGGGCCGGAGGCGGGCGCGGCACACGGGGCAGCGCAGCGCGTCGAGGAAGTGTGCGAGGGCAGGGGGAAGCAACACGGGCACAAGGCACTCCTGGCAACGGTGAAGGAAAGGAACCGTGCCTGCACGCGGGCTCGGAAACCGCCGTCTCGGAAGGGCCGGAAGAACCCGGAAGGAGGCGTAGTGGATCACGTAACAGGCACACCGAGGAGGGCGACGCCCCTACGGCATCGCCCTCAATGCCTCGTGATCACAGAGCCTGGATGAGCTGGGTCCACATGCCTCCACCTTACGAGCCGCGCCGCAGGCGACTCACCTCGCCTCCGTGGACAAGAGGCACGAACTACTCGGTGAGCCCGAGGAACCCGGCGATCCGCCGCAGGCCCGTGGGACGCTTCGGTCCCGCCTGGAGATCGTTGACGATCATGACGGCCAGGGTGTGATGCCGCATCCAGGCGGGGGCGATCCTGTGCAGTCTCTCCAACGTCGCGACGGACCCCTCGGGGTTGCCGAGGTCGGCATGGGCCCGGGCGATGTCGAGGAGGAGCCAGGTCCGCCACGACGGTGGGGTGTCGGCGCTGAGGCGCATTCCCTTGGCGAGCGCCAGTGCCTCGGTGGGCCGCGCGTGCTGCACGGCGAGGCGAACCCGCTCGATACGTACCGAGGACCGGCTGAAGACGGACACCATCCTCCCGTCGCCGGGGGCGGGGAGTGCGGCGAGCCGTCTGGTGGCGTTCTCGGCGTCGAGCATCATCCCGTTCGCGGTGTCGTAGTCCCCACGTCTGGCCGCACTGGTAGCGGCGGACATCAGAAGTCCGCCCCACACCCGAACACCCTCGGCCGTACCGACCCGGGACCGCTCCACGTCATCAGCCGCGTAGATCGCCAGATCTTCGGCATCGGCCAGGCGGTTCTGCCGCTGGTAGTTCCAGGCGATCGAATTGCTGACCATCGGGGCCAGCAACGGATCCCCGGATTCCCGCGCGGCGCTCATGGCCCGTTCGAGCGATGAGAGCGCCAGATCGGTCTTTCCGAGCCGGATCGCGAGATGTCCCGCGAGCTGGAGGGCCTTTCCGAGTGCCGCCTGCCCCTGGGACCTGCTTTCGGCGCTGCCCAGCGGATGCCGTGAACCGGGCGTCGGTGATGATGCCCGGCAGCGCGTCCAGCAGACGGCCGAACTCCGCGTCGTGGTACAGGGTCCATCCGGCGGCGATCTCCCGGCGGAGGAGGGGAAGGGAGAGCGCATCGGCGCCGCTCGGCTCCTGAGGAACGGAGAACAGCGGGGGCATGACGGCCCGGCGGACCGCGACCAGCTGAGGCGGATCCGCCTCTCCGGTCGACGGCACTCCTGGTGGATCACCGAGCTGACTCGTCAACTCCACGCCCAGACCGTGCGCCAGGGCATGAAGAGTCGGCAACCGCGCGCTGTGCTTCCGTCGTTGCTCCAGCTTTCTGATGACATCGACGGAGACATCGGCGCGTTCCGCCAGACTTTCCTGCGTGAGACCGGCGATACGGCGAAGGCGGGCGAGCCGCTCCCCGAGGTGCTCCACAGCCATGTGCCCGAGGTTACGCCCGCGTCCCGTGCCCGGGGTGACGGATCCGGCGACGACGACCGACGGGTTCCCGGAGATGTGACCCCGCCGGAAAACCCGATGGCGGCGACGTCGGCGGCCGTGCGAGCCTTCTGCTACCGGAAGCCGACGGAGAAGGCCCCGATGAACCGTGACGACGCCCTGCGACAGCTCAACCATCTCGCGCACCTGCGGATGGTCGGCTGCCATGTCGGTTCCGACCGGCTCATCGCGGCCGGGCTGGACGCACTGCTCGCCGGGATCGAGAGTCCGTCCCTCGTCGCACTGGCCGGCCTCCTCCGGAAGGAAGAGCCCGAAGCGCCGCCGCTCTTCGAGCAGGTGTTGGAGGAGCTGGGGCTGCTCTTCCAACCGCCCGCCGACCCCCGGGCCGCGAAATGGGCGATGGCCGTCTGGATGGCCCGTGGGATCGTCGACGGATCGTTGGATCCCGCCCTGGGTACCGATCTCATCCATGGGGAGATCGCCGATGGACTGGGCCACCCCGAGCAGCTGCGCGAACTGGTCAGTTGTGCGGTCAGCCTGGCCGACTGGACGAATGATCCCTGGGACACCCCCTACGAGGAACTGACCCGAGAGGCGGTCGCGGCCGCCGAGCGGTTCCTCGCCCGGCACTCGACGGGGGACTCCGAGGGCTGATCTCCGCCCCTGGCCCGGTGCGCCGTCATGGCTCGATGCCGAAGAGCGCGATGGTAGGAGGCGGCGGTACGAGCACCGCGCGCAGACGGCGGAGCATCGCCCGCCATTGCCTGTAGTCCTCCGGCCTGACCCAATTGGCGGCCGGCCCGTCTTCGTGGTCGGCGATGCGGGCGATGGCTTCGTCCGCGAGTGCTCGAAGGTCGTCGGGAAATAAGGGCATCGCGGACTTCGGTCCGCAGGGCGTGTCGACCGGTTCGCCTCCGGGGCACTGCGCCGCGATCAGCGCGGCGGCGCCCACCGCCTCTTCCGCCTCCGCGAGGTAGCCGACGGCGTCGATCGTCCGGACGAGGACACCCCGGATCAGGGCTTCGCGCGCCTCGGGCGCGGCGTCGTCCAGGACGTAGGAGAAGTCCGCGGCCGTGTCGTTGTCGAAGGGGCCGGTTCCCCAGGTGCCCATGGTGATCTCCTCCCGCGCCGTTGCCGGGATCCTCGCACCCCGTACTGACAACCCCACCGGGGAAGCAGTCCCTTCGCCCGGATCGGCTCTCTCCGGTCAGCGGGTACGGCGAGCGCGCGCCAGCGCCCTTCCCCCCAGAGCCGCGCCGATCACCCCCAGCAGCACGGCGACATACGCCCCGCCCAGCCCGTTGCCGGTGCCGAGGCCGCCGTCGGCGGTGAGGGCGACCAGGGCGCCGAGTGCGGTGCCGGTAAGGCCCGCAGCCAGTGCCGTACCGGCCCCCCATGGGCCGCGGCCGGTGCCGAGGCGGCCGGTGGGGCGGGTCAGGGCCAGCCAGGCGACGATCACGGCCACCAGGCCCAGGAGCGCGCCCGTGGTCGCGCCGGCGCGTCCGGCGCCGAAGCCGGTGGCGTCGGCGGCGGTCGGCGATGCGGAGGCGATCGCCACCGCCGGGGCGGCCGTCGCGACGATGCCGGGCAGGGTCACCGTGACGGTGGTGAGCAGATGACGAGGGCGCATGCGGCGGGCTCCTTTGTTCCGGTGACGGGAGGACGGCCCGAGCATGTCCGCCCGTACCGGCCGTGGTCGTCCGGCGAGCGTGGACACTTCGGGCTGCCGCGGACGGCGTAGAAGACGCCGGACTACCGCGCCCGTGGTAGTCCGGCGCCCCTCCCCCGGAGGGACTCGCCCGGGACGGCGGGTCGTTAGGGTGCGCGCATGGAGACGGGGCTGTCCGGACTGTGGAGCCGGTACGGGGACGGGGTCGTCGCCCTCGTCGTGGCGGCGGCGCTGCTGGTCACCGGCGCGGCGCAGCAGGTGCCCGGGACGGCGCGGGCCGTGCTCGGGTTCGGGCTGCTCGCCGTCGGCGGTCTTGCGCTGGCGGCGCGGAGCCGGGCTCCGGTCGCCGTTCTGGCCGTCACCGGGGTGTGCGCCGTGGGATACCAGGCGGCCGGGCTCGACGTGCCCGCCGTCGCCTATCTGTTCGCCGTGTACGCGGCGGTACGGGCCGGGCATCGTACCGTCGCGGTGATGGTGAGCGTCGCCGTACTGGGGCTGCTGCCCCTCGCGGCCCTGGTGTCGGGCCCTTACGCCACGGGCGAGGCCTTCGCGCGGGCCCGCGGCGCCCTGGAGATCGCCTGGCTGATCGCGGCGGGCGCGGCGGGGGAGGCGCTGCGGCAGGCCGAGCGGCGGGCGGACGAGGCCGAACGCACCCGGGAGGAGACCGCGCGGCGCCGCGCCGACGAGGAACGCCTGCACATCGCGCGCGAGTTGCACGACTCGCTCACGCACCAGATCTCGGTCGTCAAGGTACAGGCGGAGGTCGCCGTGCACACGGCCCGCAGGCGGGGCGAGGAAGTGTCGCCGCCCCTGCTGGCGATCCTGGACGCGGCGCGGGAGGCGACCCGGGAGCTGCGCGCGACCCTGGAGGCGTTGCGGGAGGACGACAGCGGGCCGCCGCGCGGGCTCGGCCAGGTGGCGGAGTTGGTGGAACGCGCCCGGGACGCCGGTCTGGGCACGACACTGACGATCGAGGGACGGTGGCACGACGTACCGGCCGCGGTCGGCGGGACCGTCTATCGCATCGTCCAGGAGTCCCTCACCAACATCGTCCGGCACGCGGACGCCGACACGGCGACGGTCCGGATCGACTGCCGTCCGGATTCCCTGGCGGTACGTGTCGACGACGACGGCAAGGCCGCGCACGGCACGGCACCGGTCCCCGGCCTCGGGCTCCTCGGCATGCGCGAGCGCGTCAACGCCCTCGGCGGCCGGCTGAGCGCGGGGCCGCGGAGCGGGGGCGGCTTCACCGTCCGGGCCGAACTCTCCCTGGACGGAGCGCCGTGATCCGGGTCCTGCTCGTCGACGACCAGCCGCTGATCCGGAGCGGATTCCGCGCCCTCCTCGAACTGGAGGAGGACATCGAGGTGGTGGCCGAGGCGGCCGACGGCGCCGAGGGGCTGCGGCTCGCCCGGGAGCTGCTGCCGGATGTCGCGCTCGTGGACATCCGGATGCCGGGCGTCGACGGTATCGAGGCGACCCGCCGGATAGCCGCCGATCCGGCGCTGTCCGGGGTGCGCGTCGTCATCCTGACCAACCACGGCCTCGACGAGTACGTCTTCGACGCGCTGCGCGCGGGCGCCGCGGGATTCTTGGTCAAGGACATCGTCCCGGAGGACTTCCTGCACGCCGTACGTGTCGCGGCCCGGGGCGACGCCCTGCTGGCGCCCTCGATCACCCGCAAGCTGATCGACCGGTATGTCGCCCGGCCCCTGCCCGGCCGTCCCGCCTCGGGGCCGGCGGAACTGACCACCCGGGAACGCGAGGCCGTCGCCCTGGTCGCGCGGGGCCTGTCCAACGGCGAGATCGCCGACCGGATGGTGATCAGCCCGCTCACCGCGAAGACCCACATCAACCGCGCCATGACCAAACTCCGGGCCCGTGACCGAGCCCAACTGGTCGTCTTCGCGTACGAGTCCGGCCTGGCGGACAGTGGATACGACCTCTGACCGCGCGCCGCCACCACGCCGCGCGGCCGCGGCCCGCCGTACGGGGTCGGTGCCGGAGCGGGGGTTCGGCGGACTGTCCCGATTGACTCTCTTGCGCGATGCGAATCCGCCCCGTCCGGTTGTGCGCCCCGAGGACGAGAAGCGGCGCGCTCGTGGTCATCGGGGACGACGGCTGATCGGTCTTCCGGGGCCTGCCGACCGGTGCCGGGACGGGGTTACCGTGCGGTACGTCGCGTGACGATCACGACTCCGGCGCGGCGGTGCACGGCCGCGCCGGGGGCGACTTCCGCAACTCGCGAAGGGAACCCTGTGACCTCAGCACGACCGATTCGGCCGCGCCGCGCCGCCGTCGTCGGTGGCGGAGTGCTCGCCGTTGCCGCGCTCGGTACGACCCTCACCGGCTTCACGGACGCCGAACCCGCGACCCCGAAGAAGCCGGTCGCGGTCAAGAGCGACGACACGCCCGTACGGGCCGCGCCCGGCAGCGGGCGGCTGGTGAAGGCGGTGGATCTGCCCGCCGCCGCCCGGCCGCACGGTGGACCCGGGCAAGTCGTCACGTACACCTCGACCGGTGCGGACGGGGGCCGCGTCCTCGTCACCGGGATGGTGTTCGCCCCGGCCGGGAAGCCCCCGAAGGGCGGCTGGCCGGTGATCTCCCTCGCCCATGGGACCGTGGGCAACGCCGACGTCTGCGCCCCGAGCCGGACCGAGACCCAGGACTTCGCCTCCTACCCCGAGGTCCGCAGCTGGCTCGACAGCGGGGTCGCCGTCGTGGCCACCGACTACGAAGGGCTCGGAACCCCCGGGCCGCACCCCTATCTGCACGCCCGCAGCGCCGCGTACGGCTCGATCGACATCGTGCGCGCCGCCCGTCAGTCGGGGGCCGGCACATCGGGGACCTGGGTCGTCATGGGCCAGTCCCAGGGTGGTCACGCGGCGATCAGCACCGCCGTGTACGCCACCCGCTACGCGCCCGGTCTCGATTTCCGGGGCGCCGTCGCCACCGCGCCGCCGACGACCATGTCCCGGCTCGTGGCCGACCGTTCGGACTCCGCCACGGAGGAACGCGCCATGCGGACGGCCCTGTATCCGCTGGTCACGGAGGGTTTGCGGGTGATCGGCCCGCGATCCGACTTCAGCGGCCTGTTCGCCGAGCGGGCCCGTGCGCTCGTTCCGACGGCCCGCGAGAAGTGCGCCCTCGACCTCCTCGACGAGGTCAAACGGGCCGGCCTGAACGACGACAACGTATGGAAGCAGCGGCCCGAGACCGTACCCGGGCTGATGAACACCCTACGGAGCCATGTCGACATCCCCGTCGTCCGGCTCGACCGGCCACTCTTCATCGGGCAGGGCGCCAGGGACGAGATCGTGCAGGCCCCGGTGGTGGCCGCGTACGCCGACGCCCTGCGGAAGGCCGGCTCCCCGGTGACGTACCGGGAGTATCCGACGGCGAACCATTACACCGTCACGGACGCCTCGGAGGCCGAGAGCACGGCATGGATCAAGGAGCGGCTCGGGGTGAGGTGACACCCGGCCCGTGACGGGTGCCCGGCCGCGCGGCCGGGCACCCGGTTCCGTTCGGGATCAGTCGAGGACCGCGTCCACCTCGATCTCCACCAGCCAGTCCGGCTCGATGAACCGCGACACCTCCACGAACGTGCACGCGGGCCGAACCTCGCCGAACCGTTCGCCGTGCGCCCGCGCCGCCTCCCGCCAGCGCGTGACGTCCGTCAGCATCATCCGCGTCCGTACGACGTCGGCCAGCGACGACCCCGCCGCCTCCAGCGCGGCCTCCGCGATGTCCAGGCACCGTACGGTCTGCGCGTATACGTCTCCGGGCCCGACCGTCGTACCGTCGTCCCCGATCGGCGCCGTTCCGGCGACCGCGACATGGGATCCCTTGCGCACGGCCCGGGAGAAGCCGATCGAGGCCTCGAAGGGTGACCCCGAGGGGACGTTGTGGCGTATTTGTTCCATCTGATCAAGATCCCCGTACGGGCGGATCCGGCAAACCTGCGGCCCACGCCCTCAGCAACCCCGCCAACTCGTCCCGGAGGTCGTCCACCACCTCCTCGGCGTGCGCGGCCCGCAGCGCGTCGGCCGTTCCCGGCGACCACCGCTCCACCGGCCACGCCCGCAGCGCGTAGACGGCCATCCGGCGGTTGCGGAACGTGTGAGGAGGCGGGCGACGGGCAAGTCGCTTTCGCGGTCGGGGCCGTCCTGACCCGCTACGCCAGCAGCCGCCGTTCCTTCGCCACCGCCACCGCGCCCGCGCGCGTGTCCACGCCCAGCTTCGCGTAGATCCGGCCCAGATGGGTCTTCACCGTGGCCTCACTGATGAAGAGCGCCCGCGCGATGTCCCGGTTGCCGAGGCCCCGCGCGAGCTGGCCCAGGATGTCCGTCTCACGGTCGGTGAGGGTGGGGGTGCCCGTGCCGCGCATACGGTCCATCACACGGGACGCGACCGGCGCCGACAGCGCCGTACGGCCCTGGGCGGCCGAGTGGATCGCGGTGAACAGCTCCTCCGGGCGCTCGGCCTTCAGCAGATAGCCCGTCGCGCCCGCCTCGATCGCCCGGGTGATGTCCGCGTCCGTGTCGTACGTCGTCAGCACCAGGACGTGCACGTCCGGGCCGGCAATCCTGCGGGTCGCCTCCACCCCGTCGATCCCGGCGCCCAGCTGGAGGTCCATCAGCACCACGTCGGGCCGGAGCTTCGCGGCCATCGCGACGGCCTCCTCGCCGCTGCCCGCCTCGCCGACGACCTCGATGTCGGGGGCGCTGCCGAGGAGCGCGAGCAGTCCGGCCCGTACGACGGCGTGGTCGTCGCAGAGCAGGATCCGTACCACGGAAACAGGGGTCACTGGGGCTCCAGGGGGATCGCGGCGGAGACGACCGTGCCCTCGCCGGGCGCGGACTCGATGGTGAGACGGCCGCCGAGCTGCCCGACCCGGGCCCGCATGGCGGCGATGCCGTGGCCCCGCACACCGGGCGGCGCTTCGGCGGCGGACGGCGGGAAGCCGCGGCCGTCGTCCGCGACGTCGAGGACGACCTGGTCGTCGAGGTGCGTCAGGGTGATCGTGGCGACCGAGGCGTCGGCGTGCTCGCGGACGTTGGCCAGCGCGCCCTGGGCGATCCGCAGCAGCGCCGACTGGGCCCGGTCCGGCAGCGGGAGGGCCGGGGCGCCGTCGATCAGCAGCCGGACCCGCAGCGCGTCGGACGTCTCCCGTCCGGCGAGTACCCGCAGGGCCTGCGCCAGGCCGCCGCCCGCCGCCAGATCCGCCGGGGCCAGGTCGTGCACGAAGCGGCGGGCCTCGGTGAGGCTGCGGTCCGCGATGGACTCGGCGGTACGGATATGGCCCCGGGCCGCCGCCGGATCGCTGTCCCAGGTCCGTTCCGCGGCCTGGAGCAGCATCTGCTGGCTCGACAGGCTCTGCGCGAGAGTGTCGTGGATCTCCATGGACAGCCGCTGGCGCTCCGCGAGGGTGCCCTCGCGGCGTTCGGTGGCGGCCAGCTCGCGCCGGGTCCTGATCAGATCGTCGACGAGGGCCTGGAGCCGGTCGGCCTGGCGGCGCATATGGAGGAAGACCCCGGTCGCCAGCGCCGCGACGGTCGGCGGCAGCAGGAACAGATTGGGGTCCATACCGTGCCTGAGCTGCCACTCGGCGTAGACGACGAAGGCGGTCAGTACGGCGACGAGCGCGATCGCGGCCCGCGCGGGCAGGGACCGTAGACCGGTGTAGATCAGCGGTACGGCGCACCAGGCGAAGCTCGGCGCGAGCAGCACGATCACCACCCAGCAGCCGACGGTCAGCCCGAAGCCGCACAGCTCGGCCCGGCGCCGGGCCCGGACCGGGGCGAAGCGCGCGGTCAGCCGGGGCCCGGCGAGCTGGAGGACGGCGAGGGCGGCGGCGAGACCGATCACCCAGGGGAGGCGGGGGCTGCCGGGGTGGTTCAGGACGAACCGGAGCAGCGCGCCGCACAGGAGGGTGAGGAACGCGACGTTCATGAGGACGTCGAGCCGCCGGTCGTCGCGCCGCGCGCCCCGGTCGGCCGGGGGGCGCGGGCCGGCGCCCGCGGTGTCACGCCTCATGTCTGGCCGTCATATCTGGTCGTCCTCGCGCTGCGGTCGTACGGCCGGAAACGCCGCCGGGCCCGGGTGGGGCCCGGTGACGTCCCGGGGTGGTCGGGGGCGGCCGGGGCCTTGGGGTCTTCTCGCATGGTGACCCGGCCGGGACCGGCCCGCATCGGCCGATCGGCCGACCCGGCCGTCCTCCATCATGCACGCGGTGACCATCCGGTACGCCGACGGCCGGGGCCCGGATCCACCCGGAGGATCGATGGCAGACGGGTCGACCCGACCCGGGAACCGCAGGAACCCCACCGCAGCCAGGAGTCACGACCATGAAGAAGATGTCGATCCGTGCCCGTGTCGTCGCCGGTACCGTCGCCGCCGCCGCGATCAGCGCCGGGACCTTCGGCGCGGTGTCCGCGAACGCGTCCGCCCCGGCCGCCGAGTCCCGCGCCGCGGTCAAGGCCGACACCCACAACCGCAACCTCCAGCAGACCACCCACCTGACGATCGACGCCGCCACCAAGGCCGCGCAGGCCGCGCTGGACGCCGCCGAGCGCTCCGGCCAGCGGGTGACGGTCGCCGTGGTCGACCGCAACGGCAACACCATCGTCACCCTGCGCGGCGACGGCGCGGGCCCGCAGTCCTACGAGTCGGCGGAGAAGAAGGCATTCACCGCCGTGTCGTGGAACGCCCCGACGTCCGAGCTGGTCAAGCGGCTGGAGAGCACCCCCAACCTGAAGGACATCCCCGGCACCCTCTTCCTCGGCGGCGGCACCCCGGTCCAGGCGAAGGGCGCCCCGATCGCGGGCATCGGCGTCGCGGGCGCCCCCAGCGGCGCCCAGGACGAGGAGTTCGCGAAGGCGGGCGCGGCGGCCCTGGGCCGCTGACCCGCGGAGGTACCCGTCACGGATCGGGGCCGGTACGGGCGTACCGGCCCCGACCCGTGCGGTGATCTTTTCCGGGACGGTCCCGCGCCCGAACCCGTCGCCGGGTTTCCCGGGGCTGTCCACGGCCTAGGATCCCCGCATGCACCGGATGCGGCGGTACCTTCGCGTGGTGGCCGGGGCGCTGTGCGGGCTCGTGGTCGGTGCGGGGAGTGCCGGCTGTACGGGCGGGCTCGGCGGGGTGCGGGGTGAGCCCGGGGGTGCCGGGCTGCGGGATCCGCTCTTTCCCCGGCTCGGCAACGGCGGCTACGACGTACGGCACTATCTCCTCACCCTCGACTACGACCCCGCGTCCGGGCGGCTGAGCGGCACCGCGGAGATCCTCGCCCGCGCGACCCGGGACCTGAGCGCCTTCAACCTCGATCTGCACCGGCTCACCACCGATGAGGTGACCGTCGACGGGGACCCGGCCGCCGCGCGCCGGACGGGGGACGAGCTGACGATCCGGCCCCGCGCCGACATCCGGCGCGGGGCCCACTTCCGTACCGTCGTCCGCTACTCCGGCCTGCCGCGCGCGATCACCGACGCCGACGGCTCGAAGGAGGGGTGGCTGCGCACCGCGACGGGGGCCGTCGCGCTCGGCGAACCCGCCGGGTCGGCCGCCTGGTTCCCGGGCAACCACCATCCGAGCGACAAGGCGACCTACGATCTCGCGATCACCGTGCCGAAGGGTGTCACGGCCGTCTCCAACGGCGACCTCGCCCGCCGGTCCACCACCGGCCGCGGCGACACCACCTTCGTCTGGCGGTCGGCCGAGCCGATGGCCTCGTATCTGGCGACCCTCGCGATCGGGCCGTACGAGATCACTCGGACCCGTACCGAGGGCGGTCTGCCCGTCATCGGCGCCGCCGACGCGGCCGTGGTCGAGGCCACCCGGGGCGTCGCGAAGCGGGTACCCGAATTCCTCGACTGGGCGGCCGGACGCTTCGGCCCGTACCCCTTCTCGACCGCCGGGGTGATCGCCGTCCCCGACGGGGTGGCGGCCTACGCGCTGGAGACCCAGAACCGGCCGGTGATCCCGGCCGGGATGTTCGACGTACCGACCGTCGTCCACGAACTGGCCCACCAGTGGTACGGCAACTCCGTCTCTCCGGCGACCTGGAAGGACATCTGGCTCAACGAGGGTTTCGCCACCTACGCCGAATGGCTGTGGGCCGAGGACCGCGAGGGGACCCCGGCGGCGGACTCCTTCGCCGAGGCCTTCGCCGACGACGCCAACTGGGCCTTCCCGCCCGCCGAACCGCCGTCGGCGGAGCAGCTCACGGAGGCGCCGGTCTACGGGCGGGGCGCGATGGTCCTGCACCAGGTGCGAAGGGCGGTCGGCGACCGGGTGTTCTTCGAGCTGCTGCGCGGCTGGCCCGCCGCCCACCGGCACGGCAATGCCTCGACCGCGGACTTCACCGCGTACGCGGAGAAGCTGTCGGGGAAGGACCTGGACAAGGTGTGGGACGTCTGGCTGTACGGCGACGGGCGCCCGGCCCGCCCCTGAGTCGGGGACGGGCCGGGGGCCTTACCGGGTGGTGGCGGCATATCGCCCGCGTCGCGTCGCCCGCGTCGCCCGCGCCGCGCCGGAGCCGTAGCGCCGGAGCCGTAGCGTCAGAGGTTGACGCCGAAGTCCCGCGCGATGCCCTCCAGGCCCGACGCGTAACCCTGGCCCACCGCACGGAACTTCCACTCCGCGCCGTTGCGGTACAGCTCGCCGAAGACCATCGCGGTCTCCACCGCGGCGTCCTCGCTCAGGTCGTAGCGGGCGATCTCGGCGCCGCCGGCCTGGTTGATGATGCGGATGTACGCGTTCCGCACCTGGCCGAAGTTCTGGGCGCGGGTGACGGCGTCGTAGATCGAGACCGGGAAGACGATCTTGTCGACGTCGGCGGGCAGGGCCGCCAGACCCACGTTGATCTGCTCGTCGTCGCCACCGCCCTCGCCGGTGCGGTTGTCGCCGGTGTGGACGATGGTCTGGTCCGGCGTCGCGCGGTTGTTGAAGAAGATGAAGTGGGCGTCGGAGACGACCGTGCCCGCCGCGTTCACCGCGATCGCGGAGGCGTCGAGATCGAAGTCCGTGCCCGTGGTCGTACGGACGTCCCAGCCGAGGCCGACGGTGACGGCGGTCAGACCCGGCGCCTCCTTGGTCAGCGATACGTTGCCGCCCTTGGTCAGGCTTACTGCCATGTGGGACATCCCCTTATGTGAGCTGTGTTTCGCGTCGTTCCCGGGTCTCGGGCCCGGTCCGGAAACGTTTCGTCCCGGATCGGGTGGGCTGAGCCTCGTCCGAAGCTACCCCCGATCCCCATAACGCCGACAGACGGGTGACGGGTTCCACACCTTTCCCCTGAGCCCACTTCCACCGGACAAACGGGATGACGGACACGTGTTCGCGCGAGATCATGGGGACATGCCAGGGCCCTATGTCATCCGCGGTTCCGTCTCCCTCCCGGAGGCCGAGCTCATGTGGCGTTTCTCCAGGTCGTCGGGGCCGGGCGGGCAGCATGTGAACACCAGCGACTCGCAGGTCGAGCTGCGCTTCGACCTCGCGGCCACGGAAGCGCTGCCACCGGTGTGGAAGGAACGCGCCCTCGACCGGCTCGCGGGACGGCTGGTCGGCGGGGTGATCGCCGTCCGCGCCTCCGAGCACCGCTCCCAGTGGCGCAATCGCGAGACGGCCGCGGTCCGGCTGGCCGCGCTGCTCGCCGAGGCGACGGCGCCGCCGCCCAAGCCGCGCCGCCCGACCCGGATCCCGCGCGGGCTCAACGAGCGGCGGCTGCGGCAGAAGAAGCAGCGCGCCGACACCAAGCGCGGCCGGTCCGGCCGCGACTGGACCTGAACCCACCCTCGGGCGAGGCCCCGCGCATCGGACGATCGGACGACACCGGGGTCCACCGGGCGGGCCCGTCCGGGTGGCCGGTGCGGCGACATCACCGCGGCGCCCCGGGGCGCAGAGTGGAGGTACGGCGCGCGGATCACCGTACGCCGGGCCGTACCCCAGGGAGTCCGCAGATGAACGCCGTCACCGCCGCCGCCGAGCTGCTCGACGCCGCCCGGCGCGGGGAAGCGCCCGCCGTAAGGGCCGCGCTCGCCGCGGGCGCCGACCCGGACGTGCGGGACGGCGATCTGCGTACGCCGCTGCTGCTGGCGGCCGTCGGCGACCATGTCGAGGCCGCCCGCGCCCTGGTCGCGGCGGGCGCCGACCCCGACGCCCAGGACTCCAGGCACGACAGCCCGTGGCTGGTGACGGGCGTGACCGGCAGTGTGGCGATGATGCGGGTCCTGCTGCCCGCGAACCCGGACGTGGAGCTGCGGAACCGCTTCGGCGGGGTGTCCCTGATCCCCGCGGCCGAGCGGGGGCACGTGGCGTATGTACGGGCCGTGCTGAGCGATACCGCGATCGATGTCGACCATGTCAACGACCTCGGCTGGACGGCCCTGTTGGAGGCGGTACTCCTCGGCGACGGCGGTCCCGCCCATCAGCAGGTCGTCAGGATCCTGCTGGCGGCGGGCGCCACCCCGGGTCTCGCGGACGCGGACGGCGTCACGGCGCTGGCGCACGCCCGCAGGCGGGGGTTCACGGAGATCGCGGCGCTGCTGGAGCCGGCGGAGTAGGGGCCTTCGCCCCGGCGCCCGGTGCGGCTCGGCGCGGCACGTATCGGCGCGGCTCCGCGCGTACAAGGCGCGGCTCGGCTCAGCCCAGGTGGCGGTACCGGCCCCGGAAGTACGCCAGCGGGCCGCCCTCCGCGCTCGGCAGCTCGACCGACAGCACCCGGCCGATGACCAGGGTGTGATCGCCCGCGACCACCCGCTGCTCCGTACGGCACTCCAGGTTCGCCAGGGCGCCGCCGACCAGCGGGGAGCCGCTGATCCCGCCGCGCCGGTACGGGATGTCCTCGAAGAGGAGGCGGTCGCTCAACCGGCCTTTCATCGCGAACCGGCCCGCGATATGGCGCTGGCTCTCGGAGAGCACCGACACCGCCCACAGGGGCTGCTCCGCCAGCAGATCGTCCATCCGGGAGCCATTGCGCAGACTCACCATGACCAGGGGCGGGTCCAGGGAGACCGAGACGAAGGCCGTCGCCGTCATCCCGGCGTCCTCACCGTTCGGTCCGGCGTCCTCGTCGAACGCGGTCACCAGCACCACGCCCGCCGCCAGCCGGGACATGGCCGCCCGGAAGTCGTCGTTGCTCACCCCCTCAGCATGGGGGACGCCGGGGGCCGGAACACGTCCGGTAGCGGGGCTGGAGGGAGTCGTATGCAACACACACCGAACGCTAACCGGACGAAACGGGGTGTCGCATCGGGCGGCGGGGGCTGCCTTGGTCCTAGGACCAAGGTCCCGGCGTGGAAACGGGATCCCGGGCAAGGAGCGACCGGCACCCCGCAAGGAGCCGCGGACGCCCGGGAACAGGTGCCTCGTCAGGCCCCAGGGCACCACCGGACACCCCCCGGGCGCCCCGGTCACGCCCCCGGAAGCGCTCCCCGTACGCCCCCGTCGCCCTCCGTACGGATATCCGATTTGCACTCCGAAAACGCTGGTAAAGGCCAAAAGCACATCCCCGTACAAGCGGGATACTCTCATCATTCCGTGTGACTTGAGTCACAGAGGGCGGTATTTGTTGACCCTGTGTACCGGGTGGACAGCTCGCTGTGATTCAGTGGCCGGGAAACCACACCGGCGAACCGGCGTGGAACGACCGTATGAGGACCGCAACACGAAGGCCGAAGAGATACCTGGAGTCTGCTGTCGAGGTCTCGGGGAGAGCGAGCATGGAGACCGAGTCGGAGCCCTACGTCCGCCTTGCGACCTTGCGGCAGCTGCACAAGGTGGTGGCTGAACTCACCGGAGCCGGCAGCCTCGCCGACACCCTCCAGAACGTCGCCGACGGCGTCGTTTCCGGCCTCGGCTACGAACTCGCCTGCGTCAACCTCGTCCGCTCCGACGGCGACCTCGTCGTCGCCGCCTTCGCCGGCAGCGCCGCCGCCGAGGCCCTGATGACCGGCCGGGTCGGCCCCCGCTCCTCCTGGGAACGGCGGCTCTCCATGGGCGAGGCCTGGGGCGATCTGCGGTTCATCCCGCACACCGAGGGCTGGGTCCTGATCGAGGACGACGTACCGCAGTGGCACACCGAGGGCCCCGAGCCCCGGTTCGACGACGAATGGCACCCCCGCGACCGGCTCTACGCGCCGATGCACGGCTCCGGCGGCAACCGCGAGCTGCTCGGCGTCATCTCCGTCGACCGCCCCCGCAACGGCCGCCGCCCCGGGCCCTGGGGCCAGGAAGCCCTCCAGATGTACGCGTCCCAGGCGGGCATTGCGATCAGCAACGCCCGGCTGCGAGCAAATATGCAAAGGGCACTCGTCCGGCTGGAACGCGAACAGCAGGCGCTCCGGTCGAGCGAGGAGTCGTTCCGGCAGGCCTTCGAATACGCCCCCAGCGGTATGGCGATCGCCGAGATGGGCGGTGACCAGCACGGACGTCTGCTGCGCACCAATGACGCGCTCTGCCGGCTCCTCGGCCGCCCCGCCTCCGTACTGCGCCGCTACTCCTTCGCCGACCTCGTCCACCCCGAGGACGTCGGCACCCTGCTGCGCACCTCCGCCGAGGGCGGCCGGGCCGAGATACGTCTGGGGCGGCGGGACAGCAGCTATGTCTGGGTCTCCCTCCGCAACTCCGTCGTCGCCGACACCGCCGACGGCCCCCGCTTCCTGCTCACCCATGTCGAGGACATAGAGGACCGCAAGCGCCATGAGCTGGCCCTCGCGCACCGCGCCTCCCACGACGCCCTGACCGGCCTTCCCAACAGCGCCGAACTGCGGTCCCGGCTCAGCGCCAAACTGTGCGAGCGGCCCCAGGCGCCGGGCGCCCCGCCGCCCGCGGACGGCGGCACGTACGACTACGAGTACGACGGCGCCGACTACGCCTTCGACTACGACGCCGACACCGAGGCGATCTTCAACTCCGAGGGCTACTCCTTCGGCCAGGCGGGCCACCCCTACGACCACCACGTCCATATCGTCGCGCCCGAGGGCGGCGCCGACGACGGGACGAAGGGGCTCGCGGTCCTCTTCTGCGATCTCGACGGCTTCAAGTCGATCAATGACCGGTTCGGCCACCAGGCGGGTGACGAGGTCCTCATCGAGGTCGCCCGGCGGCTGACGACCGGGGTACGCGAGGGGGACACCGTCGCCCGGCTCGGCGGCGACGAGTTCGTCGTCCTCGCCGACGGACTGGGCATCGCGGACGCCGAGGACCTGGCCGTACGGCTGCGGAACGCGATCGTCCTGCCGATCAGGGCGGGCGGCCGGGCGGTCCGGGTCGGCGCCAGCTTCGGGATCGGCTGGGCGAGCTGCGGAATGACCGTGGACGAGGTGCTGACCTCGGCCGACGAGCGGATGTACGTGGAGAAGCGCTCGCGCTCCAAGGTGCACCGGCGCGCGGGCTGACCCCGGTGGCACGTACCGCGTCCCGGTCCCGGCGGCGGACGGCCGCGCTCCGGTCCCCCGGGTGTTCCTCCCGTCCGGCCGGGGCGCGTTGTACCCGTCCTGTGTCCATCCGCTCATTGACCCGGCGTCCAACGTCCGTACGCTCTGTGGGAGAAGCGGGTGCACGGACGCCCGGCCGGGACCGTCCCGTCCGTACCGATCACGGTCAACACCGACCGATCGGTTCATTCGAACCGGGTAGGCTCGCCGAGTCGGCGTACCGCCGGCGACATGGTGAGGAGTGACAGGGATGACGGCCGCGAACAACGGCGGAGGCACGCCCAACGGCAGCACGCCCGAGGACGACGACCCGTTCGGCTACCTGTACGAGGACGGGCAGGCCGCGGGCGCGACCAGGCCCGGCCAGGGCCGCGGGGGCTACGGCTATCCCGGCCCCGCATCGCAGCCCGGCGTCCCCAGGACGTCGTACAACCAGGTACGGGCGGTCGGCGAGCGTCAGTACGGTCACCACCAGCAGCACGCCCCCCAGCAGCCGGGTTACGGCTATCCGCCGCCGCAGCAGCAGTACGGGCAGCAGCAGTACGGCCAGCCCACCGCGCAGTACGCGGCGCCCGAGACCTACCCCGGTGCGGGCGGGCCCGCCCGGCACGGCTCGGGGCCGCCCACGGTGCCCGGCGGCGGACACGGCTCCGGCGGCGGCCGGGGCCGCGGACCCAACACCAAGGGTCTGCTGATCGGTGCCCTCGCGGTGGTCGGCGTCGTCGTGGTGGGGATCACCGTCGCCCTGGTCACCAAGGACGACGACAAGAAGGCCGCGGAGAACACCCAGAGCGTCGGCGGCACCTCCCCCAGCCCCTCCGAGCGGAAGCCGGACGACAAGGGCGAGAAGCCGAAGGACGACGAGGACGACACCGCCCCGCTCCCCAAGCAGGACGCGGTCACCCTCCAGCTCGGCGGCGCGGCGGCCACGGACAACACCATCAAGGGCGCCGAGGGCACCGGTGGCGCGTATGTCACCCAGTTCAACCAGGTCGGCTCGTCCGTGACCTGGAAGGCGAAGATCGAGAAGGCGGGGGAGTACCGGCTCTACGTCCGCTACACGATCCCCGCCAAGGACGCGCTCGCCACGCTCACCATCAACGGCAAGGCGAACACCAACCCCATCGGGCTGAAGAACTTCATCTCCTCCAGCGACCCGGCGCTCGACAAGAACTGGCAGACCACCTGGGCGCCGGTGGCGCTGAAGGACGGGGAGAACGAGATCAAGATCTCCTGCGAGACCGGCGACCAGTGCGACGTCAATCTCGACTGGCTGGAAGTCCGGACCCCCTGAGACCCCCTGACCGAGCCACCTGAGACCTCCTGAGCGTTTGACCGGGGCCCCTGACCGGGGTCATCCGGGGGGCAGCAGCCCCAGGAAGTCCGCCACCGTCCCGGCCATCGCCTCGCGAGCCGGGACGAGGTGTTTCCGGGGGTCGACCGTGCCCGGGTGGGCGGCCAGATACTCCCGTACCGCCCCCGTGAAAGCGGTGTTCAGCGCCGTCCCCACATTGATCTTCACCATGCCGGCGGCGATCGCGGCCCGGATCTCGTCGTCCGGGACGCCCGACGAGCCGTGCAGCACCAGCGGTACCGGGACCGCCGCCCGCAGCCGCTTGACCAGGGTGTGGTCGAGGGTCGCGGTCCGCTCGGTCATCGCGTGCGAGGACCCGACCGCCACGGCCAGCGCGTCGATTCCGGTCGCCGCGGTGTAGGCGGCGGCCTCGTCCGGGTCGGTCCGCACCCCGGGGGCGTGCGCGTCCAGCGGCGGCTCGCCGTCCTTGCCGCCGACCCGGCCCAGCTCGGCCTCCACCCAGATGCCGTGCCGGTGCCCGTAGGCCGTCATCCGCGCGGTGGCGGCGACATTCTCCTCGTACGGCAGCGCCGACGCGTCGAACATCACCGAGCCGAAGCCCTCCCCGGGCGCCTCCTCCAGCAACGCGGGGGTGACGACATGGTCGAGATGGAGCGCGAGGGGCGCGGTGGAGGCGCGGGCGACGGCGAGGGTCGCGGCGGCGATCGGGGCGAGTCTGCCGCCGTGGAAGCGGACCGCGTTCTCGGAGATCTGGAGGACGGCGGGCCGGCCCGCGCGCTCGGCGCCCTCGGCCACGGCCTCGGCGTGCTCCAGCGTGATGACGTTGAACGCGGCGACCCCGGTCCCGGCGGCCACCGCCGACTCGACCAGCTCTCGCGTACTGACGACGGGCATGTCTCCCCCTGCTACCGGTGCTAGTTGATCTCCGTGTGTTCGACCACGGTGATGTCGGAGAGCAGCCGTTCGTACGCGGCGGCGTCGAACTCGCCCGCGGCGGGCGCGGCGACCGTGGCCGCGGACAGGGCGACGGCCCGGATCAGCCGCTCCGGCCACGGCAGTCCGTCGATCAGCCCCACGAGCAGGGCCGCGACCGCGGAATCCCCGGCTCCGGTGGGGTTGCCGCGGACCGGGGCGGGCGGCGCGGCCCGCCATACCCCGTCGGCGGTGGCGGCGAGCAGCCCGTCGGCGCCGAAGGAGGCGGCGACCGCGCGGGCGCCGCGGCGCCGGGCGCCGAGCACGGCGCGGACCGGTTCGCGGGCCCCGGTGAGCCGGGCGAGTTCATCGGCGTTGGGCTTGATCAGATCGGGGCGGGCGGCGATGCCCCGGCGCAGCGGCTCGCCGTCGGTGTCGAGGACGGCCGGGACGCCCCGGGCGTGGGCGCGGCGGATCAGTTCGGCGTAGGCGCCGACATGGATCCCGGGCGGCAGGCTGCCGCAGAGGGCGACCGCATCGGCGTCCTTCAGCAGGTTCTCGTACGTATCGAGGAAGCGGGTCCACTCCCCGGGCGAGACCACCGGCCCCGGCTCGTTGAGCTGGGTGGTGTCGCCGCCGTTCGTGTCGACGACGGCGACGGTGCGGCGGGTGTTCCCGGCGATGGGGACGAGTGCGTCGTACGGGGCGAGGGGGGCGAGCAGCTCGCGCAGAACCGTTCCGGCGGGGCCGCCGGCGAATCCGGTGACCACGGTCTCGTGGCCGAGGGCGGCCAGCACCCGGGCGACGTTGACGCCCTTGCCGCCGGGGCGCTCACGGACGTCGGAGACGCGCTGGCTGGTGCCTGGGGTGAGGACGGGGACCCGGTAGGTGATGTCGAGGGCGGCGTTCAGAGTGACGGTCAGGATCGCCATCGCGGTCACCACCCCCATCGGCATCGGGTCGCGTCGGGACTGCTCGTCTTCCGGCTACGGTCCTGATCATGCCAAATGGCGGTCGGTTGGCCCACCCCCCGGGGCCGTCCGTGGTGCGCGGCGCGCGGTTCGGCGGGATCCGGCGGGGATCGATGGAGGGCGGTACGGGTCCGGGGCGCGGCCCCGGACCCGTACCGTGGCTGGTTATTCGGGTTACTCGGGCTCCACGACCCAGGTGCCGCGCCGCATGACGCCCTTGAGCGTGAAGTCGGCGTCGAGGACGACGAGGTCGGCGTCCTTGCCCGGTTCCAGGGATCCGATGCGGTCGTCGAGGCCGAGGAGTCTCGCCGGGTTCACCGAGATGGCCCGCACGATGTCCTCGACCGGCAGCAGGTCGACGGTCGCGGCGCGGCGGAAGGCGGTGTCCAGGGTGAGGGTCGACCCGGCGATGGAGCCGCCCTCGACCAGGCGGGCGACACCGTCGGTGACATCGACGGCCAGCGGGCCGAGCTGGTAGAGCCCGTCCTTGAAGCCCGCCGCGTCCATCGCGTCGGTGATGAAGGCGACCCGTCCGGCGCCCGCGCGGTGGAAGGCGAGTTCGAGGGCGGCGGGGTGGAGATGCGTACCGTCGTTGATCAGCTCGACGGTGACCCGCTCGTCCTCCAGCAGCGCCACGATCGGGCCGGGGGCGCGGTGGCCGAGCGGCGGCATGGCGTTGAAGAGGTGGGTGGCGACGGTGGCGCCCGCGTCGATGGCCTCGACGGTCTGCTCGTACGTGGCGTCGGTGTGGCCGATCGCGGCGATCACGCCGTGCTCGGCGAGCAGCCGTACGGAGTCGATACCGCCGGGCAGCTCGGTGGCGAGGGTCACCATCTTCGCCGTACCGCGGGCGGCGTCGATCAGCTTGCGGACCTCGGCCGGGTCGGGGTCGCGCAGCAGCTCCTCACTGTGGGCGCCCTTGCGGCAGGGGCTGATGAACGGGCCCTCGAAGTGGATGCCCGCCAGATCGCCCTGCTCGACCAGGCCGGCGAGTTCGGCGGCGCGGCGGGCGAGGAAGCCGGTGTCGGCGGTGACGAGGGACGCCACGACGGTGGTGGCCCCGTGCTCGCGGTGGGTGCGGACGCCGGTGAGCACCTCGTCCGCGGTGCCGGAGGTGAAGGAAGCGCCGCCGCCGCCGTGGTTGTGGATGTCGACGAAGCCGGGGACGATCCAGTGCCCGGTGAGATCGGTGACGGGCGCGCCCTCGGGCGCGGGGGCCGCCCCGGCCGCGGAGATCTTCGTACCCTCGACGGTCACGGTCCCGTTCTCGACCGTGCCGCTCGGCAGGACGACCCGGGCTCCGGTGAGGATCGTGCTGTCGGCGCGAGCGGCGCCCGCTGCGCTGTGGGCGAGTGCGGCGCGTGCGGCCATTAGGCGGTTACCTCCGAGTCGGTGGCGATGAGATCCCAGGCGAGCAGCCCGGCGCCCAGACACGCTGCGGTGTCCCCGAGGGCGGCCGGGACGATGGCGGGCAGCTTCTGGAACGTGACGCGCTCCTCGACCGCGGCCCGCAGCGGTGTGAACAACGTTTCCCCGGCCTCGGCGAGTCCGCCACCGATGATGAGGGTCCGGGGGTCCAGCAGGGTGAGCGCCGTGACCAGTCCGGCGGCCAGCGCGTCCACGGCGTCCCGCCAGACGGCGATCGCGCGGGGGTCGCCCGACTCGACTGCCTTGGCGCAGTCGGCGGCGTCGGCGTACGGGTCGCCACTGGCCTCGGCCCAGGCACGTGTCACCGCGGAGGCGGACGCGAGGGTCTCCAGACAGCCGCGCTGACCGCATCCGCAGTCGGGTCCGTCGGGCCGTACGACCACATGCCCGATCTCCCCCGCGTAGCCGTGGGCCCCGGCCTCGATGGTGCCCTCGATGCCGATGGCGCCCGCGATGCCCGTCCCGAGCGGTACGAACAGGAACCGGTCGTCGCCCTTCCCGGCCCCGATCCGCCCCTCGGCGAGCCCACCGGTCCTGACGTCGTGCCCGAGGGCCACGGGAATGCCGCGCAGCCTGCGGCTGAGCAGATCCCGCATGGGTACGTCACGCCAGCCGAGGTTGGTCGCGTAGACCGCTATCCCCCGCTCGGAGTCGACGATCCCGGGCACGGCCACCCCGGCGGCCCGGGCGCTCCGCCCGAACTGGGCCACTCCGTAGTCGAACAGCTCCTCCGCGAAGTCGAGGATCGACTGCACGACGGCATCGGCCCCGCGCTCGCGTCCCGTCGCCCGCCGGTCTTCGTGCAGGAGCGTGCCGTCCACCCCGACGAGGGCGGCTTTCATGCCGGTGCCGCCCACATCGAGGGCGATGACGTGTCTCACGCCGACAGTTTGGCGGGCGACGGGGGATAGGTCTAGTCCACTACACCTAATTGTTGCGCAATCATACAAATGATGGCGCCGAGAATCGCCGGGATATCGCATGTCAAGACGGGGCAATTCGCCTATGCCGCATCCCGGAAGGTTGGATTCCGATGGGGGAGGGAGTGGGTGTGCGGAGTGGGGGTTCAGTAAGCGCTTTCGAGGTGGGTCCCGGGGCGCGTGCCGCCGCCTCCGCCCCGTTATCACCCGGTGGCGGCGTCTGTCCTCCGTCGTCCGCCGCTGCGATCCTGAGGGGCGGCCCGTCGGCGGGTCCGCGTACGGCCTGTTCCGACCCGCTCGCCCCGGAGGCCCGCGATGAGCACAGAACCGTCCACCGATCCGTCCGCAGAACCGTTCGCCGGTCCGTCCACCGACCCGTCCACCGACTTGTATGACGCGTACGAGGCCGGTCTCGCCCCGCACCGCGACCTCTTCGAGTCCGCCGAGGCGCTCCGTACCGTGATGTCCCCGGACTGCGACCCGGCGCTGTTCGCGCACTGGATGCTGCGGTACAGCGCGCACGGCACGGCGATGACCGCGCCCGTCGAGTCGTGGATCACCCGCGCGGGCGAGGAGTGCGTCAAGCGGGACAGCCCGCGGCTCGGCCGCGCCCTGAAGGCACACGCGCGGGCCGAGGCCGGGCACGACGGGCTGATGGTCGCCGACGCCGGGCGGATCGCGGCCTGGATCGGCGAGCGCCTCGGCGGCCGGGCGGACGCCGAAGCGCTGCTCGGGGAGGCGCCGCTGCGGAGCACGCACGTCTATGCCGGACTCCACGAGGAGGTCATCGGCGGGGCGACGCCCCAGGCGCAGATCGCCGTCGAGTACGAGATCGAGCGCCTCGCGGTCGTCGTCGGGCCCCGGCTGCTGGACAACTGCCGCCGGGTCCTGGGGCCGGACCCGAGCCGGTACAGCTTCCTGGCCGAGCATGTCGAACTGGACGTCGCGCACACGGCGTTCAACCGGCGCCAGATGCGGGAGGTGCTCGGTGCGCAGCCGTATCTGCTGCCCGCGATGACCGACGCCGGGCAGCGGGCGCTCGCGGCGTACGGCGGCTTCATCGCGGAGACGGTCGCCCTGGCCACGGCGGACGTGGCGGCGTACGCGGCGGCCGCGAAGGCGACCCGCACGGCCGCCGGGTGACCGCGCCGACGCCCTTCCTCGCCCCCGGCCCGCCAGGCGGGCCAAGCGCGCCCGGCGCGATCCGGCTGACCCGGGAGGGCCTGCGGCTCGACATCAGCCGTACGGACGCCGACGACGCCGGACTGACGGCGATACGGGCGTTCCGCGCCCGCGTCCTGTACGCCGGGGGCCGCCGCCCCGGCTTCCGTGACGCGGCGGGCGCCTACACCGACGCACAGGCCCAGGACCTCGGCTCCTACCAGGTGTCCGTCTTCGCCGGCCCGGCGCCGGACGCCCCGCTCGTGGCCTGTGCCCGGCTGTCGCCGCCCGCCGTGGCCGGGCACTTCTGGGCACCCCGGGAGTTCGGCCCCGAGGCGTACGCGGAACTCCTCCACGCCCATGGCACCCACCCGGCCGCCGTCTGGGAGCCGGGCCGCCTGGCCGTGGACCCGGCCGCCAGGGGCCGGGGGCTGGGCCGCTTCACGGTCGCGGTGATCGTGGCGCTGGCCCGCGCCCTGGAAGCCCCGGCGCTGCTCTGTCTGAGCGGTATGGACGGCGGCCAGCACCGGCTGATCGAGAGTCAGGGGTTCCGTCGCTGCGCGGGGACCGAGCGGTACTCGGCCGAGTACGACGACCGGATCTGCGCACTGCTGCTCCGGCTCGACACACCGTCCGACGGCACCGGGCCCGCCGACGCGCGGATCGAGGAACTGCGCCGGGCGATCCGTACCGCCTTCGACGCGGGGAGCGCCGCGAGCGCCGGGGGCGCGGGACCGGGGTGAGTCCGCGAAGCCGCGCGTCCGGCCCTGTGGACCCCCCGGACCCCCGGCCCGTTCCGTACACGGATACGGCAGAAGGCCCCGGTCTCCTCGTGGAGACCGGGGCCTTCTTTCCGAGCGCTGGGCAGGCCTTGCACCTGCATCCCCCCACGGGAAGTGGGGTGTCTTTCCTTGGACCACCAACGCGTGAGCCGCTTCTCCGGGTCTCCCCGGCGCGTCTTCTGTGATGATCATATCCCATTCCGAGCGTGCTTGTGCACCGGGAAGCGGCGACCCGCCGCCGTACGCCGATGAGCTGTCGGACCGTCACCCGTGCGGGTGGGCCCGGGGCGTACGGCTGCGGCGGGGCAGGCCCCGCGACGACGATCGGGGTTCGTGGCCCGTACGACGACCCGCCATGCGCCCACCCGTATGCCCGTCGTACGCCGCGGCCCCCGCGGCCGGCCCACGACAGCACGGAGGTGGCGATGCGGCCGAGATGGGCGCTGACATGGCTCGCGTGCGCCGTACTGACGATCGGTCTCTCGGCCGTCTGGGCCCGCTGGCCCCAGGCCGTCGGGAACGCCGGGTCGGTGGTCGGGGCCGCGATCGGACTCTTCGGTGTGATGGCGGTCTGGGCCTGGCGGCGCGGACCCCGCCACGGCCGGTCCGCGTCCGGGCAGGTGGCGGAGGCCGCGGAGCTGCTGGCCCGGCTGGTGCGCTCGCAGTGGGAGGACGAGGCCGTGCTGCGGCAGCTCTTCGACCCGGCGCCGCTGCCCGTGCTGTGGACCGACTGCCCCCGGCCCGGTGTCAGCGACCACCGGCAGCTCATCGGGGGCCCGGTCACCTGCCGGGCCGACGCGCCGGAGGAGTTGGCGGCCGCCTTCCGCGGTCTGGCCCGCCGCCGACTGGTCGCCCTGGGCCCGGCCGGGTCGGGCAAGACGACCCTCGCGGTCCTGCTCACCCTCGCCCTGCTGCGGGACCGCGACCCGGACGAGCCGGTCCCTGTCCTGCTGTCGCTCGCCTCGTTCGACCCGGCGCGCGACAGCGTGCGGGGCTGGCTGCGGCGCCGGATCGCCGCCGACTATCCGGCCCTGGCCGACGTCGAGACCTTCGGCCCCTCCGCGATCGGGGACCTCCTCGCGGACGGCCGCATCCTGCCCGTACTCGACGGTCTCGACGAGCGCCCCGAACCCGGCCGCGCCGAGGTGCTCACGGCCCTCAACGACACCCTCGACCCCCGCGCGCCCCTCGTACTCACCTGCCGTACCGACGACTACACCGCGGCCGTCGCCGACGCCGGAGTGCTGACCGGGGCCGCGGTGATCACCCCAGCGCCGGTACGGCCCGGGGACGCCCTCGCCCTGCTGCGGCTCGCCACCCCGCCGGGACCCCGCCAGCGTTCCTGGGACGAACTGGCCGCCCATGTGGGGTACCGTCCCGCGGGCCCCGCCGCCCGGATGCTCACCAATCCGCTGATGGTGTCGCTCGCCCGGTCCGTCTACGCCGACGCGCCCGGCGACCCGGCCGAACTCACCGACGACCGGCGCTTCCCCGACACCCCGGCCGTCGAACACCATCTGCTGGACGCCTACCTCCCCACCCTCTACGGCCGCGCCCGGCGCCGGGACCCGGCCGGGTGCCCCTGGGGCCCGAGGGACGCCCACCGGTACTTCGGCTATCTGGCGGCCCGTCTGGAGGCCGAAGGCACCTACGACTTCGCCTGGTGGCGGCTGTACCGCTGGGTCCCGGCCGCCTCACGGCCCGCTCCCCGCGCCCTGCTCTGGGGGCTCGTCGCGATCCTGCTGTCGGTCCCCCTGATCCTCCCCATGCTGATCTGGCAGGCGGAGGCCACGATTCTGGAGACACCGGAACTCCTGCTCAACGTGCCCCTGATGGTCTCCCCCTGGGTCGTCGCCCTGATCTGCGTCCAGCTGGCCGGCGCCCGGCTCACGGACCGTACCGGGAACGGTGTCCGCCGGGGCGTGGCCGTGGGGGTCTCCGCCGTCTGCGGCGGCGCGGCGGGCTGCGCCGTCGTCTATCTGCTGGACTGCGTGCTGGCGGGGAACCCGGTGGGCGTGGAGTTCGTGCTGCGCTGTCTGTGCTGGATCAGCTTCGCCCTGCTAATGGTCCTCCTGAGCGCCGGTGAGCCCACCCCGCCGGAGCTGCCGAGCCAGGGCACCTTCACCCTCCGGCACTGGCGCCGCCGGCTGCCGTCCGCCGCGATCACCGTCGCCGTCACCGCCGCCCTGGGCGCCGCGACCCTCCAGCTGTACGGCGTGATCGAGACGTACGACGTCGAAGAGGCGAACATCTGGCGGTCGGCGGTGCCCTTCGGGCTGGCGTTCGGCGCGGCCGTCGGTATCGGGCAGGCCGCCCTGCGGTGGACCCGGGACACCGTCTCCGCCGACGACCTCACCACCGCCGTCTCGTCCGTCCGGGCCGACCGGCTCGTCGCCGTCGTCAACGCGGTCCTCGGCGCGTTCCTGCTGGCCGTCTCCAACGCGGCGCTCGACCTGTTCGAGGCCCGGGAGAGCCCGATCGTCGAGCTGGCCCGGAACGTCCTGTTCAGCCTGCTCTCCTGGGGCGCCATCGGGATGACCCTGGCCCTGGTCGCCCACGCCTGGCCGCACTACACCCTCGCCCGGTCCGTACTCGCCGCCCGGGGGCGGCTGCCGTGGCGGCTCCAGGCGTTCCTGGCCGACGCCCACCGGCTCGGCCTGCTGCGCCGGGTCGGCCCCCTCTACCAGTTCCGCCACGCCCGGTTGCAGAACCACCTGGCGGGCGCCGTGGTCCCGCCCGCCCGTACCCCGCCCGCCCGTAACCCGGGCGGCCCCGGCCCCGACGGCGGTGCCGTCGCTCCGGTGAACCCGCCGGGCGGATCGACCGGGAGCACCCCGGCCGGGGTAGACATCCGCGCATGACCGGACAGGAGAGCGATCCCCGAGCCACCGCGAGCGCCCTGCTGGAGTACGTCGGCGGCCCCGGGAACGTCCGCGCGGTGGCCCACTGCATGACCCGGCTCCGGCTCCGGCTCCACGACCGGGACGCCGTACGCCACACCGAACTGGGTGGGCATCCCGCGGTGCTCGGAGTCGTCGAGGACGGGGACTCGTACCAGATCGTCCTCGGGCCCGGTGTCGTCAGCCGGGTGACCGGCGCCTTCGAGGAGTTGCGCGGGCCGGAGAAACGATCTGAGGGGCTCAAGGGCGCGCTGCGGCGGGTGGCGAACGTCTTCGTGCCGCTCATCCCCGCCCTCGTCGGCTGCGGCATCGTCGCCGGGATCGCGGGAGTCCTCACCAACTCCGGTATCGCCCCGGGCCTCGCCCCCGCCCTCGCGGCGATCTCCGGCGGCTTCATGGCGCTGATCGCCGTCTTCGTCGGCTACCACACGGCCGCCGAGTTCGGCGGTACGCCCGTACTCGGGGGCGCGGTCGCCGCCGTCGTCGTCTTCCCCGGCGTCGAGCGGATCGAGGTCTTCGGGGAGCGGCTCCACCCCGGCCAGGGCGGCGTCCTGGGCGCGCTGGCCGCCGCCCTCGTCGCCGTGGGCGTGGAGCGCTGGTGCCGGGGCCGGGTGCCCGCCGCGCTCGATGTCCTGGTCACCCCGGCCGTGACCGTGATCGTCGCCGGGCTCGTCACCCTGTACGGGCTGATGTACGCCGCCGGGGAGGTCGCCGCCGCCGTCGGCGCGGCCACCGACCGGCTGCTCTCGGCGGGCGGGGCCGGTGCCGGATTCGTTCTCGGCGGGCTGTTCCTGCCGCTGGTGATGCTCGGCCTCCACCAGGCCCTGATCCCCGTCCACGCCACCCTCATCGAGCAGCAGGGCGCCACCGTGCTGCTGCCGATGCTGGCGATGGCGGGCGCGGGCCAGGTCGGCGCGGCGGTCGCGGTGTACGCGCGGCTGCCCCGCAACCCCGCCGTACGCGGCACCGTACGGTCCGCCCTGCCCGCCGGGCTCCTCGGCGTCGGCGAACCCCTCATCTACGGGGTGTCCCTGCCGCTCGGGCGGCCGTTCGTGACCGCCTGCGTCGGGGGCGCGTTCGGCGGCGGTGTCGTCGGGGTCTTCGCCATGCTCGGCGACCACGTCGGCGCCACCGCCATCGGCCCGTCCGGCTGGGCCCTCTTCCCGCTGCTCCGCGGCGACCAGGGGATGTGGACGACGGCCGCCGTGTACGGGGGCGGACTGCTGACCGGGTACGCCGCCGGGTTCGCCGCCACCTACTGGTTCGGCTTCACCCGCGCCATGCTCGCCGAGCACGACCGGCCGCGGGAGGCGCCGGAGGAACGGGCCGCCCCCGAGGCACCCGCCCCCGCCGCGCCCGGGCCAACCGCTACAGGCTGATCACTCCCGTCCGGGTGTCCGTCATATCCATGAGTGTCCACTTGCCGCCGATCCGGCCCCAGCCCGTGCCCCGGCCGCCCGCGCCGCCGAACGGCATATTGATGTCCCACCAGTTGTTGGACTCGTTCACCAGCACCTGCCCGACCTGCATCTCCTCCATGAACCGGAACGCGGACGTCATGCTTCGGGTGAAGACCGCGCCCTGGAGCCCCAGCGCGTCGTCGTTGGCGATCCGCAGCAGATCGTCCTCGTCCCGGCCGGTGATGACCGGCACGACCGGACCGAAGGACTCCTCCTTCGCCAGCAGACTGTCCTCGGGCACCCCGTCGACCACCGTGAACTCGTAATACAGGTCCGTCGGCATCCCCGCCCGCCGCCGACCGCCCCGCAGCACCCGCGCGCCCCGCTCCCGCGCGTCCGCCAGATGCCGGTCCATCTTCGCCGCCACGCCCTCGTTGTTCAGCGGACCCAGCAGGGTCCCCGCGTCGAACGGGTCGCCCAGCACCACCCGCTCCGACTCCCGCAGCACCGCCGCCACGAAAGCGTCGTGTACATCGGTGTGGACGACGACCCGCTCCGTCGCACAGCACACCTGGCCCGCGCACGGATACGCCCCGTCCACCGCCGCCCTTGCCGCCGCCTCGACATCCGCGTCCGCGAGGACGACCAGAGGCCCGTTGCCGGAACACTCCATCAGCGACCGCTTCAGACCCGCCGCCGCGGTGATCTTCGACCCGGTCGCGGACGAGCCGATGAACCCGACGGCGTGGATCCCCGGATGCCGGACCAGCGCGTCACCGAACTCCCCGTCCCCGGGCAGCACACTCACCAGACCCGCCGGGAGCTCCGCCGCGACCAGCGCCTCCATCGCCCGCAGCACCGTCAGCGGGGTGTTCTCGGGCGGCTTCACCACCAGCGCGTTCCCGGTCGCGAGACCGGGCGCGGCGAACTCCGCGAACATCAGCAGCGGAAAGTTCCAGGGCGTGATGACCCCCCAGGTCCCGACCGGCCGGTGAAAGGTGAACATCCGCTTCGAGTCGTCCCGGGACGGCAGCGTCTCGCCGTGCAGCCGCACGGCGTCCTCCGCGTGCAGCCGGAAGAGCTGCGCCGCCTCGGTGACGTCGGCGATCGACTCGGCGAGCGGCTTGCCCTGCTCCAGGGTCTGAAGGCGGGCCAGTTCGGCGCGCCGGGCGTCGAGTTCGCCGGCGATCCGGCGGCAGACCTCGGCCCGCTCCCAGACATTGACCCGGGCCCACTCCCGCTGTGCCGTGTGGGCGGCGCGTACCGCCGTGTCGAGATCGGCGGCGGTGGGCGGCGGGAAGGAGCCGACGATCTCCCCGGTGGCCGGGCTCGTCACCTCCGTACGGGCGCCCCCGGCCCCCTCCGAATACCTTCCGGCGATGAACAACTGCTGGTGTGCGGTGGTCATGAGGGTGCGCTCCTCGGTCCGTCCGTCCGGCCCCGTCGCCCGGTCCCGCGATGATCCAACGCCGGGACACGGGCCGTCGAGAGCCCGGGACGCACGAAGCCCGGCCGCCGTCGGTCCACGCGCCCCCCGCGCGGGTGGACCGACGGCCGCCGGACGGTTCCGGTGTGCGCGAGCGGTGGCCCGTACCGGCCTCGCGTACCGCGGTCCCGAGCGGTGGGACGGCGGTACGCGGATCAGCCGCCGGTACGGGAAGCGGTCACCGGCTCGCGCACACCGACGGGACCGCCCGCACGAGCGCCATCGTGTGCAGCCGGTCGAGCCGCTTCTCATGGCGTACGTGTACGGCGGTCACGGCCAGTACCCCGCGGCAGGAACGGGCGGCACGCGCCCGGTCCGACGCCGCGACGGCCCGCACCAGTTCGGTGTTGATGCGGTTGATCTCCTTGCGGACCTCCGTCAGATCGGGGCGCTCGGCGGGCGCCTTCGACGGATCCGCGTCCCACAGCCGGTGCAGCCCCCGCTGGACCAGCTTGTTCGCCTCGATCTGATCGCGGAAGACCGCGACCGTCGCCTCCGGATCGGCCCCGGCGGCCTCCGCCTGCTGCCGTACGGAGTCGAGGACGACCTGCTCACGAGCCGGGTCGTCGATGGGGCTTCCGGTGCCCCACTTCGCCGCCGCCACGAGGTCGGCGGTGGCCAGCCGCTCCGCGGAGAGGCCGGTCAGCGGCAGGATCAGGGCATACGACGAGGGCGGCGACGCCGACCCCGGCACCGACACCGGCGCGGCCGTGCGCGCGTTGGCCGGGCCCGCCACGGCGCCCAGCACCCCGGCCGCCACGACGGCGGAGAGGGCGATACGGCCCAAGGCCCGGCGCGCGGTGCCGGTACCGGTACTGGTACCGGTGGTGGTGTGCGTGCTTTTCGTGGTGCGGTTGAACACGGAGTCGTTCCCCTCGGTTCGACGGTCGCCCGGCGGTGGTCGGCCGCAGGGCGGTCACTGCGGACCCGCGTCCCGCGACCGCCGTACGAGCCGTCCGGCGCGGGTCCCGTCCAGCAGGAGGGCTTCCACCAGGGGGCCGGTTCCGTGGTCCTCGCGCGCGGCCTCCAGATACTTCTCCGCGGGCTTCGCGTCGGTACCCAGCTCGGGGCCGGCCGCGAGCGCCGCCCGTACGGTCGCGTAGTCGAGGCCCATGGCGGCCAGCCGCTCGCCGCCGAGCTGGCGGGTGTTCGTCCCGGTCACCCCCTCCCGGGCCAGATGCGGATGGGCGGCGGCGACCTCGTACGTGGCGAGGGCGGCCAGCAGGACGTGCTCGGTGCCCGGGGTCTGACTCCCCAGGGCCCTGGCCTGCTCGAAGCTCTCGTGGTGCACCCAGTTCACCGGCGCCGTGGCCCAGTTGACGCCCCGGAGGAGCCAGCGCCGCAGCCGGTTCACGGGGTACTGGCGGCGGCCGATCAGCAGATCCCGGGTCCCCAGCAGCAGCGGGTCGAGGCGGGGCGCCGGGACCCCCGTACCCGGCGCGCCGTCTCCACCCGCCGCTGCCGCCGCGTCCGGGACGTCCCCGTCGAGCCGGGCCCGTACCGCGTCCGGTGTCGTACCGCAGAGCGCCAGCACCTCGGCGCAGCGGTTGCCGCCGTCCCGCAGCAGGCCCCGCAGCAGATGCTCGGGCAGCATCTTGCCGATACCGGAGTCCGCGCCGGCGGCCTCGGACCCGGCCAGTTCGTAGGCGTGGGCGAAGGCCCGGACCGCGGCGCCCGTCAGCAGCCGGCCCTCGTCCCCGTCCTCGCCGAGGATCTCGTGCGACGAGACGCTGTGCGCCGTGTCGTCGTCCGCGGTCCAGGAGGTGGCGCCGGATCCGCCCCGCCGGTCGCGCAGGATCGCCGCGACGGCGATCATGGTCACGGCCTCGGCGGCCAGCGCGTCCCGGGCCGGGCCCTTGGTGTAGGAGATCCCCGCCAGCAGGTCCTCGGTGCCCATGGTGTCGGTATCGGTGGCGCCCCACGCGGCGCCCAGGATCCCGATCACCTTCCAGCCGATGTCGAGCTGCGCGTTCGTCATCCGATGCTCCTCGGGCCCGTGGTCCGCACCGTTCTCGGTGCCGGATACAGATTGCCGGGGCCGGTGGAAGGGGCGCGTCCGCCATTCGTCGCACGAGCCGGCGACGAAGGTCGACGGTCGGCGGTCGGCGGAGTCCGCCGGGGAAGGCGAGGCGGCCCGGGCCCGGTCGATGGGCCCGGGCCGCGGGGTCCGGTGGGGGCGGGCGGGCCGGTCACGGCCGACCGGGGCGGATCAGTCCGGCAGGGACGCCGTCAGATCCACCTCGATCAGCTGACCCGGGTAGCCGAGCTGGGCCACGCCGAGCAGGGTGCTCGCGGTCGAGAACGCGCGGGCGATCACCGAGTCGTTCAGCCGGAACCACGCCTTGGCCAGTACCTCGTCGTCCGGGCTGACGACATAGATCACCGAGCGCATCACATGCTCCGGACCCGCGCCCACCGCGTTCAGGGCGGTCAGGGCGTTGGCCGCGACCTGGTCGATCTGGGCGTCGAGATCGCCCTTGCCGACGACTTCGCCGGAGTCGTCGAGGGGACACTGCCCCGACAGATAGGCGGTACGGCCCGCCTCGACGACGGTGATGTGGTGGTAGCCGGGGGTGGAGTGGAGTCCTTCGGGATTGATGCGTTCGATCTTGTCGGTCATGGTCTCAGTCTGCGGACCGGACTGGAGGTACGCACTCCGTTTTCTGCGGGCGGGCGACAACCCCCGGTCGCGGACGCCCGGGGCACGGGCACGGGACGCCCTCCCGCCACGGGGGCGGGAGGGCGTCGAGGAGTTCCGGACGGCCTCGGTCAGTGGGCCGGGGGCCGGTTCAGAAGCGGTTCGGCAGGACCGGCAGCTCCGGCGCCGCCCCGGGCTTCTTCGCCGTGGGACCGGCGGGCGGGTTCGCCGCGCAGGTCACGTCCTTGCCCGGTAGTTCGCCGGTCGCCAGGTACTTCGTGGTGACGGCGTCGGCGCAGGCGCTGATGCCGTAGGTGTAGACGCCGTGGGCCTCGCCCTCGTCGACGGTCACCATCCGGGAGCCCTTGAGCGCCCGGTGCATCCCCTGAGCCGTGTACAGGGGGGTCTGCGAGTCCCATTCCGCCTGCACGATCAGGGACTTCACCGTGTTGTCGACCTCGGTGGTGGGCTCGGCGGGCGCGTCCCAGAAGGCGCACGGGGTGATGTTGGCAGCGAAGTCCCCGTACAGCGGGTACCGCTTGCCGTCCCGGGCCGCGTCCCTGGCGTATGTTCCCGGATTCCTCGGCCAAGCGGTGTCACCGCAGGCCACCGCGTTGAAGAGGGAGATGTCGTTGTCGGGCATGGTGCCGATGCCGGGAGTCGGTACGGGCTTGCCCGCCGCCGCCTCCTTGAACAGCGCGAGGTTCGCCGCGCCGACCTCCCGGTAGAAGAAGGCGGCCCGCATGTAGTCGCGTACCTGGTCCCCGTCGACGGTGAGGTCCCCGAGGCGGAGCGGCTCCCGTTCGGCCTGGGCGACGATGTCCCAGAACGTCTTCGCCACGGCCTTCGGGGTCGCTCCGAAGCCGAACCGGTCGTTCTCCCCGGCCGCCCACTTCACAAAGCGGTCGAACGCGGGCTCGGCCCCGTACGCCCAGGACTGGAGCATGCTCCGCCAGGCCAGCTTCGGGTCGACGGCGCTGTCGAGGACCATCCGGTCGGAGCGGTGCGGGAACATCTGGGTGTAGACGGCGCCGAGATAGGTGCCGTACGAGACCCCGATGTAGTTGATCTTCCGTTCGCCCAGCGCGGCCCTGATGGAGTCCATGTCACGCGCGGTGTTGCGGGTGGTGAAGTGCTGGAGATCGGAGCCGTACTTGGTCCGGCACTTGTCGGCGACGCCCTTCGCCCAGGACACGCTCGCCGGGAACGACGCCTTCGTGTACGGGTCGAACAGCTTGCGCTCGGCGGGGGCCGTGCCGCACTCCACGGGGGTGCTCGCCCCCACCCCGCGCGGGTCGAAGCCGATCAGGTCGTACTGGTCGAGTACGGACCGGGGCAGCCGCTCGCCCCAGTGCAGCGGGTCGCCGAGGCCGGAGCCGCCGGGGCCGCCGGGGTTGAAGAGGAGCACCCCGCGCCGGGTTGCGGGATCGGCCGCCCGGATCCGAGAGATCGTCACATCGATTTTCTTGCCGCCCGGCTTCCGGTAGTCCAGCGGCACCTTCAGCGTGGCGCACTGGAAGGACTCGGGGTGGTCGGGGGAGCAACGCGCCCATGTCGGCGACTGGGCGGCCGCCGTCGCCGTCGCCACCTTTGCCGTACGGTCCGGCGGCGCGGCCACGGCCGGGGAGGCGACGGTGATCAGAGGGGTCAGGGTGGCCACGGCGCTCACCGCGGCCACGGATATGAGACGTCCAGACTGCACGTACGTTCCTTTCCGGGGGGAAACAGAAGCAGATACGGGAGTACGGGTGGTACGGGCCCGGGACCCGCGGGTCACGGAGTCGCGCCGCGGACCAGGGGCGCGAGCAGCGGCGGTTCGTCCCGCAGCCCGGGGTTCTCGGCGACACCCGGGTCCGGTCGGCACACGGTGTCCTTCGCGGGCAGCCGCCCGGTGACGAGATAGGTGTCGGTCAGCCGGTCGGAGCAGCTGCTGACGCCGGAGCCGTAGACGCCGTGGCCCTCGCCCTCGTCGACGAGGACCAGCCGGGCGCCCTTCATGTCCTCGCGGAGTCCGATCGCGTCCGGCAGCGGGGTCTGGGAGTCCCATTCGTTGTGCACGATGAGCGCGCCGACCCCGTTGTCCACCGTCGTCGTGGGTTCGGCGGTCCGGTCCCAGAAGGCGCACGGGTTGATGTGGGACGCGTAGTCGCCGTAGACCGGGTAGCGGATCTTGTCCCGGGCCGCCTGGCGGGCGTATGTCCGCGGATCGGTCGGCCAGTTCTCGTCGCCGCAGGTCACGGTCCACAGGGCGGAGACGAAGTCCTCGGGCAGGTCGTAGACCGGCGGGCCGGCGTCGACGGGTTTCCCGGCCGCCGCCTCCTTCAGGAGGGCGGTGTACTCGCTCGCCGTCGCCCGGGTGAAGAACGCCGGCCGCATCGCGGCCCGGATGCGATCGCCGTCGTACCACTGGGTTCCGAGCTCGATCGGCTTCCGCTCGGCCTGCGCGACGATGTTCCAGAAGGTCTCTGCGACCGCGTCGGGCGTGCCGCCGAGGCCGTAGCGGGCGTCGCGCTCGGCCGCCCAGCGCGTCCACCGGTGGAACGCCTTCTCGGTCTCCGACGCCCAGAGCCGGAAGTCCTTCCGCCAGACCCGCTTGGGGTCGACGGCGCTGTCGAGCACGATCCGGTCGGAGCGGTGCGGGAACAACTCGGTGTAGACGGCGCCGAGATACGTTCCGTACGAGATCCCGAAGTAGTTGATCTTCTTCTCGCCGAGCGCCGCCCGGATCGAGTCCATGTCACGGGCGGTGTTACGGGTGTTGAAGTGGATGAGGTCCGCCCCGTACTTCGTCCGGCACTTCTCGGCGAAGGACCGGGACAGGGCGGTGTCGCGGGCGAACGTCTCCTTCTTGTAGGGGCGTTCGATCGCGACCTCCTCGGGGCTCAGTCCGCAGACCACGGGGGTGCTCTTCCCGATCCCGCGCGGATCGAAGCCGATCAGGTCGTACCGGTCGAGTACGGCCTTCGGCAGCCGTTTGCGCATCTCGCCCGGCAAATCGAGTCCGGGGCCGCCGGGCCCGCCCGGGTTGAAGAGCAGGACGCCGCGGCGCAGGGCCGGGTCGGCGGCGCCGATCCGGGAGATCTCCACATCGATCTTCCGGCCGCCGGGCTTCCTGTAGTCGAGCGGCACCTTCAGGGTCGCGCACTGGACATCGGCGGGGCCGTCGGCCCGGCAGCGCCGCCATTCCGTCATCGGTCCGGATATCGCGTCGGCGGTACGCGCGTGAACACCTCTTGGTGTCGGCGCCCCCGGTGCCGCGACGGCCAGTGCCGGGGTCAGGCTCGCCAGCACACTCACCGCGACGGTCGGCACCAGGCGTCTTACCTTCACGGAGCAATTCCTTCCGTTCGGTTTCCGGGACACCCACGACCCTGCCCGACCCGACGGCGACCGCGAATCATCCCGAAAGTCGGTATCAGCTATGTCCGGGGTCCCATGGCACCCGGTACCGGTCATTCCTCAGACGCAGCTGAATTCGGCCACTGTCGGGGGGCGATTACCGGTCGCCACTGAACGGGGGTGAACGAACGGGCGAATACCGGCGGTGCCCGGCACCGGATGAATACCGGTACGGGGAACGGATTTCCCGGATACGCCGAAGGGCGGCACCCCTGGGAGAGGGGTGCCGCCCTTCGGGACGACCGGTCCGCCGATCCTGGGAAAAGCTCCCGGGATCAGAAGTCCATGTCACCGCCCGGCATACCGCCCGGAGCGGCCGCGGCGGCCTTCTCCGGCTTGTCGGCGATGACGGCCTCGGTGGTGAGGAACAGCGCGGCGATCGACGCGGCGTTCTGCAGCGCGGAACGGGTCACCTTCGCCGGGTCGAGAATGCCCTCGGCGATCATGTCCACGTACTCGCCGGACGCGGCGTTCAGACCGTGGCCGGGGGTCAGGTTGCGCACCTTCTCCACGACGACACCGCCCTCGAGGCCGGCGTTGACGGCGATCTGCTTCAGCGGGGCCTCCAGCGCGAGCTTCACGGCGTTGGCGCCGGTCGCCTCGTCACCTTCGAGCTCCAGCTTCTCGAAGACCGAGGAAGCCTGGAGCAGAGCCACGCCGCCACCGGCGACGATGCCCTCCTCGACGGCCGCCTTGGCGTTGCGCACGGCGTCCTCGATGCGGTGCTTGCGCTCCTTGAGCTCCACCTCGGTGGCGGCGCCGGCCTTGATGACGGCCACGCCGCCGGCCAGCTTCGCGAGACGCTCCTGGAGCTTCTCGCGGTCGTAGTCCGAGTCGGAGTTCTCGATCTCGGCACGGATCTGGTTGACCCGACCGGCGACCTGGTCGCTGTCACCGGCGCCGTCGACGATGGTGGTCTCGTCCTTGGTGATGACCACCTTGCGGGCGCGGCCCAGCAGGTCGAGACCGGCGTTCTCCAGCTTGAGGCCGACCTCCTCGGAGACGACCGTGCCGCCGGTGAGGATGGCGATGTCGTTCAGCATCGCCTTGCGGCGGTCGCCGAAGCCCGGGGCCTTGACGGCGACGGACTTGAAGGTGCCGCGGATCTTGTTGACGATCAGCGTCGACAGGGCCTCGGCCTCGACGTCCTCGGCGATGATCAGCAGCGCCTTGCCGGACTGCATGACCTTCTCCAGCAGCGGGAGCAGGTCCTTGACCGAGGAGATCTTGGAGTTGACGACGAGGATGTACGGGTCGTCGAGGACGGCCTCCATACGCTCCATGTCGGTGGCGAAGTACGCCGAGATGTAGCCCTTGTCGAAGCGCATACCCTCGGTGAGCTCCAGCTCCAGACCGAAGGTCTGGGACTCCTCGACGGTGATGACGCCTTCCTTGCCGACCTTGTCCATGGCCTCGGCGATCAGCTCGCCGATCTGGGTGTCGCCGGCGGAGATGGAGGCGGTGGAGGCGATCTGCTCCTTGGTCTCCACATCCTTGGCCTGCTCGAGGAGGGCACCGGAGACGGCCTCGACGGCCTTCTCGATGCCGCGCTTCAGGCTCATCGGGTTGGCGCCGGCCGCCACGTTGCGCAGGCCCTCGCGGACCAGCGCCTGGGCGAGCACGGTGGCCGTGGTCGTACCGTCACCGGCGACGTCGTCCGTCTTCTTGGCGACTTCCTTGACCAGCTCGGCGCCGATCTTCTCGTACGGGTCCTCGAGCTCGATCTCCTTGGCGATGGAAACACCATCGTTGGTGATCGTGGGGGCGCCCCACTTCTTCTCGAGGACGACGTTACGGCCCTTGGGGCCAAGGGTGACCTTGACGGCGTCGGCGAGCTGGTTCATCCCGCGCTCGAGACCGCGCCGTGCCTCCTCGTCGAACGCGATGATCTTTGCCATGTGAAGTGTCCTCCACGGACTGGGTGGGAAGCTCAAATCGGACCGCGTCTGCGCCCGCGACGGACGGCCTGCCACGCCGTGCGGCTCCATGCGCCACACGGTCGGCTGACCTCACCGACTCGGCCCTTCGGTAGCACTCTCACCCGGAGAGTGCTAACGCCAATGATTAGCACTCGACCCCCGAGAGTGCAAGGCCGCCCGATAGGGCGTCGACGAGGGGCGGTGGTCGGGCGGCGGGGTGGGCGCAAGCGCCGGTGGACGGCGCGAGGGCGTACCGGCCATGGGCGGACGAAGGTGCCGGGGTGGGAAAACGCAAGGGTCCGCACCCCGGCGAGCGGGATGCGGACCCTTATATTGAGTGCGTGCGTCGGTGACGCGGACGCGTTGAGAAGGTCCGGTCAGGCCGAGAGCTTGACCATGTCGGCCTGCGGGCCCTTCTGACCCTGCGAGATCTCGAACTCGACCCGCTGCCCCTCCTCCAGGGTGCGATAGCCGTCCATCTGAATCGCGCTGTAGTGGACGAAAACATCCGCACCACCGTCGACCGCGATGAAGCCGTACCCCTTCTCCGCGTTGAACCACTTGACGGTGCCCTGAGCCATGCCTAACTCCCCTATTACTGGCCCTTGCACAGGACCGCACCTCGCGGACCCGGGTCAGACCTCACCCGACCTCACAGGTGTGCGCCGGAACGCGTCGACCGCGGCTGAATGTATCTGCACAACTGCCCTCTGCAACAGGTCAGTCGGACGAGAAATCCGGAAGGCTACTATCGGGTAATTGGCCTGAATTCAGGGAATTACGGGGCAAATCCGGCCGGACAAAAGGAACCTATGAGACAGATTGATGTCAGACATTGGCTGCTTCTTATCGAGCCCGGGCGCATTCTCATACCTGGCGCGTGATGCCGGATTGCGGGGTGTTCCCCAATTCTAGCGTGCTCAACCATGCAGAATGGCCCCCTCCGGATGTCTTACGGAGGGGGCCATTCCCATTACCGAGTGTCATGAGCCCTACGGCTTATGACACGGACCGTGCGCGGGGGCGCGTGGCAGCGCGGGGGCGCGCGGTCCGGCGCGTTTCAGCAGCCGCCGGCGACGGCGGGGATGATCGAGATCCCGGCGCCGTCGGGCGTGGCGGTCTCCAGGCCCTGCTCGAAGCGGACGTCGTCGTCGTTGACGTAGACATTGACGAAGCGGCGCAGCTTGCCCTGGTCGTCGAGGACGCGGGCGGAGATCCCCGTGTGGTTCTTCTCCAGGTCGGCGATGACCTCGGCGAGGGTGCCGCCGTCGGCCGTCACCTCGGCCTTGCCGCCGGTGTAGGTGCGCAGGATGGTCGGGATGCGGACGTTGACGCTCATGGTGAGTGGTGCCTTCCTCGGGCGGGAGGGGACGGGGGGCTGGGACGGGGCGCCCCGGCGGCGGGGCGGGTACGGCCGGCCGTTCGACCGACCGGCCGTACGACCGTGTGACCGACGGGCCGACGGTACGGCCGGGCCGGTCAGTGGGCGAGACCCGCCTCGCGGAACGCGTCCAGGCTGGGCCGGATGACGGCGCTGGGGCCGGTGGTCGGGGCGACCGCGTCCAGCGTCTTGAGTCCGTCGCCGGTGTTGATGACGACGGTGGTCAGCGCCGGGTCGAGCACCCCCGCGTCCAGCAGCTTCTTCGCCACGCCGACGGTCACGCCGCCCGCGGTCTCGGCGAAGATGCCCTCGGTTCGGGCGAGCAGCTTGATGCCGTCGACGACCTGCTCGTCGGTGACGTCCTCCACGGCGCCGCCGGTGCGCCGGGCGATGTCGAGGACGTACGGTCCGTCGGCCGGGTTGCCGATGGCGAGGGACTTGACGATGGTGTCGGGCTTCACCGGGCGTACGACGTCGTGCCCCGCCTTGTAGGCGGCGGAGACCGGCGAGCAGCCCTCGGCCTGGGCGGCGAAGATCCGGTAGGGCCGGTCCTCGACCAGACCCAGGTCGATCAGCTCCTTGAGCCCCTTGTCGATCTTGGTGAGCTGGGATCCGGAGGCGACCGGGATCACGATCTGGTCCGGGATCCGCCAGCCGAGCTGCTCGCAGATCTCGTACGCCAGGGTCTTGGAGCCCTCGGCGTAGTACGGCCGCAGATTGACGTTGGTGAAGCCCCAGCCCTCGCCGATCGGGTCGCCGATCAGTTCGGAGCAGAAGCGGTTCACATCGTCGTACGTGCCCTCGATGCCGACCAGCTCGCCGCCGTAGACGGCGGCCATGACGACCTTGCCCTGCTCCAGGTCGTGCGGGATGAAGACGCAGGAGCGGAATCCGGCGCGGGCGGCGGCGGCGCCGACGGCGCCGGCCAGGTTGCCTGTGGAGGAGCAGGAGAGGGTGGTGAAGCCGAAGGCGCGGGCGGCCTCGACGGCGATCGCGACGACCCGGTCCTTGAAGGAGTGGGTCGGGTTGCCGGAGTCGTCCTTCACATACAGCTCACCGGTGACGCCCAGCTCGGCGGCGAGCCGGTCGGCCTTGACCAGCCGGGTGAAGCCGGGGTTCAGATTGGGCTTGTCGGCCACGTCGGCGGGGACGGGCAGCAGCGGCGCGTAACGCCAGATGCTGTCGGGTCCGGCCTCGATCGTCTTGCGCAGGGCCTCCGGGTCCCCGGCCGGCAGCTCGTACGCGACCTCCAGCGGCCCGAAACAGGCGGCGCAGGCGAAGACGGGGCCGAGCGGGGTGCGCTCGCCGCACTCGCGACAGGAGAGGGCGACGGCGGAGCCGAGGTCCACGGAGGACGTGGCGGGGGAGGTGGCGCTGGTCGCGTCAGTCGCGGTCGCGGTGCTGACGGTGTTCGGTGCGGTTTGCGCAGCCATGGAGGCGAGGCCCTTTCTCCTCATCTTCCTCATGGCGCATCTCGCCATGAGACGGACTTGGCACCTTCCCGAGCCGGGAGCCTCGCGGCGTCCGCGCGTGCTGTACGCACTGCGCGCTGTACGCACTGTGTGCGCCGTGACGACGGAGACCGGCTGGAGGGTTGCCGGGGCTTCAACGGGCCGTATCCCTCTGCCCCTCTGGATGAGCGGTATTCGATTGTTGAACGTGGTGAACGGCGGACCCCGACATACGACGGTCATCCGCGTTGTTCAAGACTGTAACCGAAGGTCCGGAGGGTTGAGATAGTCGTCCGTACCGCGAGATGGATCACACGGCAAGGCACGACCCGGGTCACCGGCCCCCGCGACGGGGTCGCGGGGGCCGCCGGAGCAGACCGAGCGACTGAGGAGTAGGGCACGTGCTCGAAGAGGTAGAGCGCTGGCTGGCGACGCGTTCCTGGTCGGCGGCGGACCGCCCGCTGTCCCGGCTGGTCGCCGCGAAGCGGTCGGCCACCCCGTCGCCGACGGTGAGTGTCGTCCTGCCCGCGCTCGACGAGGAGGCCACGGTCGGTGACATCGTCACGGTCATCCGCCGGGAGCTGATGGAGAAGGTGCAGCTCGTCGACGAGCTGGTGGTGATCGACTCCGGCTCCACCGACCGGACGGCCGAGGTCGCTGCGGCGGCGGGCGCGCGGGTGGTGCACCGGGACGCGATCCTGCCCCGGATACCGGCGCTGCCGGGCAAGGGCGAGGTGCTGTGGCGGTCCCTCATGGTCACCCGCGGTGACATCGTCTGTTTCGTCGACGCCGATCTGCGGGACTTCTCGGCGGACTTCGTCTCCGGGATCGTCGGCCCGCTGCTGACCGACCCCGAGGTGCAGTTCGTCAAGGCGATGTACGACCGCCCGCTCGGTGAGGCCGCGGGTCAGGGCGGCCGGGTCACGGAGCTGGTGGCGCGGCCGCTGCTCAATCTGCACTGGCCCCGGCTGGCGGGCTTCGTCCAGCCGTTGGGCGGGGAGTACGCGGCGCGCCGCACGCTGCTGGAGCGGCTGCCGTTCCCCGTGGGTTACGGGGTGGAGCTGGCGCTGCTGGTGGACGCGGTGCAGACGGTGGGCCTCGACGCGCTGGCGCAGGTGGACGTGGGCTCCCGCAAGCACCGCCACCAGGACGGCAGGGCGCTCGGCCGGATGGCGGCGGCGATCTACCGCACGGCGCAACTGCGACTCTCGCGCGGACATTTGGTGCGGCCGTCGCTGACCCAGTTCGAACGGGGCGAGGAGGGCTTTGTGCCGTTGACCCACACGGTGGACACGGTGGAACGTCCGCCGATGCGCGAGATCGGTGAGTATGCGGCGCGTCGCGCCGCATAAAACGACCTTTCGGGCAAACGGGGATGAATATCCTATGTATGGTTTATGCCCGCATCGCCCGGCCCCGGTATCCGTCGTCCGCCCCCGGCCGCTCCCGCGTCCCCCGTATCCCGCACGGGCGGACGCCGTACCGGAGGCCCCCCGCACGACGCGGCACCCGGGGCGCCCCACCACGGCGCCGCCGCCGGGCCCTGCGCCTCGCCGGGCTGCTCGCCCTGCTGGTCCTGATCGTCGCGGCGGTCGCGGGCGCGGCGCCCGCCCGGGCGGCGACGATCACCCCCGCGGCGACCGGCACCCCCGGGACCGTGGCCGCCGGGGTGCCCGAGGCCCCGGCGCTCGCCCCCACCGGCCGCGCCGAGCGCCCGGAGCGCGTCTGGCTGCTCGGCGGCATCGGAGTAGCCGTCGCCGCGGCCGGGGTGGTCGCCGTCGCGGCGGTCCGCGGACGGCGTGAACCGCGCCACGACGGGCGAACGGACGTTTGACCCGGCGTCCGCGCGGCTAGGTTCCGCTACATGGTCCCCGAGCACCCGGCCCCGCCGGCCGACGCCCGTGCCCGCGTTCTCGTCGCCTCCAACCGAGGCCCCGTCTCGTACACCCTCCGCGACGACGGTGAACTCGACGCGAGACGCGGCGGCGGAGGCGTCGTCTCCGGTCTCTCAGCCATCGGCTCCCGCGACGACTCCCTCTGGGTCTGCTCCGCCCTCGGCGACGGCGACCGCGAGGCCGTCCGGCGCGGCGTCGCCGAGGACGGCGTCCTCATGCTGGACATCGATCCGGCCATTCACGCCGACGCGTACAACGGCATCGCGAACTCGGTGCTCTGGTTTGTCCACCACATGCTGTACCAGACCCCCCTGGAACCCGTCTTCGACGAGGAGTTCCGGCGCCGGTGGCGCGCGTACGAGACGTACAACCGCGCCTTCGCCGAGGCGCTCGCGGACCAGGCCGCCGACGGCGCGGCCGTCCTCGTCCAGGACTACCACCTCGCCCTGGTCCCCGGCATGCTCCGCGAGCTCCGCCCCGACCTGCGGATCGGCCACTTCTCCCACACCCCGTGGGCCCCGCCGGACTACTTCCGGCTGCTCCCCGACGACATCGCCGAACAACTCCTCCGCGGCCTGCTCGGCGCCGACCGCACCTGCTTCCTCACCCACCGCTGGGCCGACGCCTTCACCGCCTGCGTCACGGAGGTCCTGGGCCCCGACGCCCTCAAGGGCACCCGGATCGGGGTCCACGGCCTCGGCGCCGACGCGGACTTCCTCCGGGAGCGGGCCCACCGCCCCGACGTGGACGAACGCATGACGGCCCTGCGCGAGCAGATCGGCGGCGCCGACCGGAAGACGATCGTCCGGGTCGATCGCACGGAGCTGTCGAAGAACATCGTCCGCGGTCTGCTGGCCTACCGCCATCTGCTGGCGACCCGGCCCGAATGGCATGAACGCGTCGTCCATGTCGCCTTCGCCTACCCCTCCCGGCAGGATCTGGCCGTCTACCGCGACTACACGGCGGAGGTGCGGCGGCTCGCCGACGCGATCAACGAGGAGTACGGGACGGCGGGCTGGACGCCGGTCGTCCTCCATGTGAAGGACGACTTCGCCCGGTCACTGGCCGCGTACCGGCTGGCCGACGTGGCCCTCGTCAACCCCATCCGCGACGGCATGAACCTGGTCGCCAAGGAGATCCCCGTCGTCTCGGACGCGGGCTGCGCGCTGGTGCTGTCACGGGAGGCGGGGGCGTACGAGGAGCTGGGCGCGGACGCCGTGGTGGTGAACCCGTACGACGTGATCGCCACGGCCTCGGCGCTCCACGAGGCCCTGACGCTCCCCGCCGCGGTCCGCGCCGACCGCACGGCGCGCCTCGCCACCGCCGCCACGTCGCTCCCCCCGCGCCGCTGGTTCCTCGACCAACTGGAGGCCCTCGCCCCGGAGTAGCGCCACCCCCATGACCCTTGAGTGTCGCCCGCGCCCCGGTGGTGGGTTGTTCGCGCAGTTCCTCGCGCCCCTAGGTATCTCGTCCGAGCGGGGACAGCTCCGTCGCGAGGGCGTCCAGGAAGGACACCACCTCCGAGGGGCCGGCCAACAGAAGGTCCGCGCGGTCCGAGAGCTCCGTGACCTCGGTGCTGCCGCTGCACACCAGCACACCCCCCATCCCGTCCGACCGCAGCTTCTCCACCGCCGAGTACGCCGGCAGATCGCCCAGGTCGTCGCCCGCGTACAGCACGGACTCCGCGCCCACCTCGCGGACGTACTCGGCGAGTGCCACGCCCTTGTCCATCCCGGGCGGGCGGAGTTCGAGGACCATCCGGCCGGGTTCCACGACGAGCCCGTGCCGGGACGCCAGCGCCGCCAGGGGCTCGCGGAGCGCTTCGAACGCGGCCGCGGGGTCCTCCGCCCGCCGGGTGTGGACCGCGACGGCCTGCCCCTTCTCCTCGATCCAGGTGCCGCGCCACGCGCCGAACCGGTCCAGGTAGCCCGGCAGTTCGGCGCGTACCGCCGCGACCCCGGGATGCGGCGCGGGGGTCCGGACGGTGCCGGTCACCGCGTCCCACCGTTCGGAGCCGTAGTGGCCGAGTACGACGAGATGCGCGAGCCCCTCGACCCCGGCGAAGCCGCCGTACCGTACCGCCACACCCGCGGGACGGCCGGTCACCACGGCGACATGGCCGACCCGGGGCGCGAGCCGGGCCAGGGCGGGGGCCGCGCCGGGGTGGGCGCGGGCCTGTTCGGGGTCGGGGACGATATCGGCGAGCGTGCCGTCGAAGTCGAGTGCGATCACGGCCTTCTCGGGCCGGGCCAGCAGCGCGGCGAGTCCGTCCCGCCCGGCGGGCGTCGACGGCTCCGGGAGCCCGCGTGCGGATGACGATGAAGCGTCCGGGACGTGCGGAGAGCTGCCCATGCCACGACCCTATCGGCGCTCGCGTTTCTCGTCTCTCACCCGTCTGAGCCGGTTGACGGTAACGGGGTCGTGGGCGAGCGCCCGCTCGTCGTCGAGCAGGGCGTTCAGCAGCTGGTAGTAGCGGACGGGGGACATCCCCAGCTCCTCCCGTACGGCCCGTTCCTTAGCCCCGGGACCGGCCCAGGTACGCCGTTCCAGGGCGAGTACGGCACGGTCGCGGTCGGACAGCTCACGGCGGCCCCGGGGCCTCCCGGAGCCCGTATCCGCGTCTGTGCCCGTGTCGCCGCCCATACGACCCAAAATAGCCGCTGCCACCGACACCCGCCCCCGCACCCCGCCCCCCTACTCCTCCTCGGCGATCTCCGCTTCCTCCGCCTTCCGGTCGATCGCGTCCAGTACCGCCTTCGGGTTCCCGCCCGGCGCCACCGCCCGTCCGATGTTCTGCTTGATATCGGCGCTGACGGCGGCCCAGGACACCTTGCCGACCGGCGGCAGGACGGAGTCCGGCAGCTCGTCGAGGAAGCCCCGCAGCTCCGCGTACTTCGGATCCTCGCGCATCGCGTCGAACGCGCTCGTCGTCACCGGCAGCAGGTTGTTCTGCCCGGCGAAGGCCATCACGTTCTCGTCGTTGTAGACGAAGTCGAGGAACTTCCCGACCTCGGACCGGTTCCCGTTCTCCTTGAACGCCATGATCCAGTCGGCGACGCCCATCGCGTTCTGCGGGGTGCCGTCGGGCCCGGGTATCGCCACCGTGCCCAGCTCGATCCCCGCCTTGTCGGCGATCCTCAGCAGCGACGGATGACCGTTGAGCATCCCGACCTCGCCCCGCGCGAAGGCCGCGAAGGCCTCCTTGCGGTTGAGCTGGCCGGGGGTGACGGGCCCGGTGAGGTCCTTGTCGACGAGGTTCCGCTTCATCCAGGTGACGGTCGAGACGTTCCGCGCGGAGTTGATGGTGTAGCCCGCCCCGGCGACGGTGTACGAGTCCCCGGCGCTGAGCAGCCAGTTCAACGTCTCGGCCTGGGCCTCCTCGGGCCCGAGGGGCAGGGCGAACGGATAGACCACATCGGTCTTCTCCTTGAGCCGCTCCGCCGTGTCCCGCAGGTCCTCCCAGGACTTCGGCGGCTCCTCGATCCCGGCCTCCGCGAACAGCTTCTTGTTGTAGAAGAGGAGCCGGGTGGAGGCCACGAACGGCATCCCGTACTGCGTGCGCCGGTGCTCGCCCGCGACGGCGAGGGGACGGAGGAAGTTGGTCATCGTGCCCAGGGACAGCAACTGGTCGACGTCGTACAGCTTGCCCTCGGCGGCGTAGTCGGCGTACGCACCGATCTGGGCGACATCGGGTGCGTTGCCCGACTTGACCAGGTCCTGCACCGTACGGTCGACGTTCGTCCACGGCTCGATCCGTACGTCGACGTCGATCCGCGGGTTCTTCGCCTCGAACGCGGCGACGAGACCGTCCCAGTACGCCCTGCTGCTCTGGCCGCCGTCGACGTCGTAGTCGGCGGCGATGAGGGTGAGCGTGACATCGCCCGGCTCGTCGGAACTACAGCCGGCCAGCGTCATCGCGGTCAGCCCGAGGGCCGCGGCGGACGCGCCGACGCGCCCGTACCGGAAAGCGGGCCGGGTGGATCTGCTGCGGAGGAAGTGCTGTCGCACGGAGGGTGTCCCATCTGATCGCCGACAGCCCGCCGCATGTCGGTCCGGCGGGCCGGGTGAGCTGCGTACGCGCGGCTCGCGCGCTCGTCCCGGCGTCCTCGTGGGCTCCCGGGAGCCGCACGAGCCCCCGTGTCCACCGCCCGGATTGTCGAGCGATTGTTCACCAACTCCGAACAGAGGTCTACGCCACGGGGTCTCCTTTCGGCAACGGGTCGATCACTCATTCCGCCCACCGGTCCAGACCAATTCGGCCAACTGGGGTCGTGCTACGGGACCCCATTGCCGACCGGGGTGACCTGCTGCTAGGCAGTGTCTGTGGATCAGGCTGGAACAGCCGACAGCACTCAAGCTCAAGGAGCCCGACGCATGTCCCGTACGCCCACGCCGTCCGCCACTCCGTCCCGTACCGCCGCCGAGATAGCGACCCAGCCCGCGTCCTGGCGCCGTGCCGCCGAGGCCGCCGGGTCCTTTGAAGGGCTCCCGGCGCCGGGGGAGCGGGTCGCGGTCACCGGCTGCGGTACGTCGTGGTTCATGGCGATCGCCTACGCCGCCCTGCGCGAGGCCGCGGGCCTCGGCGAGACCGACGCCTTCGCCTCGTCCGAGTTCCCGGCGGGCCGCGCGTACGACCGGGTCGTGGCCATCACCCGGTCCGGTACGACGACGGAGGTCCTCGACCTCCTCGGCGGACTGAAGGGCCGGATTCCGACCCTGGCGCTCACCGCCGACCCGAACACCCCGGTCATGGCGGCGGCCGACGCCGTCGCCGTACTGGACTGGGCGGACGAGGAGTCCGTGGTCCAGACCCGGTTCGCCACCACGGCCCTGGCGTTCCTCCGCGCCGGACTCGGCGAACTCCCCGCCGCCCTGGGCGTGAAGTCCGTCGCCGACGCGGCCGTCGACGCCGAACTCGCCCTCACCGAACCCCTCCCCGAGGCCGTCGTCGCGGCCGAGCAGTGGACCTTCCTCGGCCGCGGCTGGACCTACGGCCTGGCCCAGGAGGCGGCCCTGAAGATGCGGGAGGCGGCGGGCGCGTGGACGGAGGCGTACCCGGCCATGGAGTACCGCCACGGCCCGATCTCCATCACCGCCCCCGGCCGCGTGACCTGGACCTTCGGCCCGCTCCCCGAGGGCCTGGCGGCGGATGTCGCCGGCGTCGGCGGCACCCTGGTCGCCAACACCCCCTGCGACCCCCTCGCGGACCTGATCCGCGCCCAGCGCCTCGCGGTCACCCTCGCGGAGTCCAAGGGCTACGACCCGGACCGGCCGCGCAACCTGTCGCGGAGCGTGATCCTGGGCTGAGGGGGGCCGGGCGGGGCCTCCGGGCTCAGGTGCGGTGGTCCGGGTCGCACGGCGACTCCAGGTGGATCGGTACGTCCGACGTCCGGTCGTCGCCGTCGACCGCCGCCGCGCCGAGCTTCTCGACCGCCTTGTCCCGGGTCTGGGTGTGGCGGAAGACCATCAGCCAGTTCCCGGCGGTGGCGATGCGCCACATGGCGTTCGTCTCGGCCAGCTTCATCAGCAGGTCGTCCCGGCGCTCGGCGACCGTGCCGTACCGGATCAGGGTGACGTCGTAGTCGTCCTTCGGTTCGGCGCAGGGAAAGCCCGGCTTCCACGCTTTGGTACGGCACCGCAGGACGCCCCCGGCCGTCTTGCGCTCCGTACAGCCCACTGCCCGGTCCATCGCGTCGGCGAGCGCGTCGAGATCGCCGTACCGGGGATCGTCGGGGATGTCGGGGAGGTCGCGGAGCGGGGGGAGGACGACTCCCCGGAGCGCCTCGGCGACCTTCTTGGCGTACCGCGTGGTGTCTCCCACCTTGACCCGGACCATCCAGTTGGCCCCCGCGACCAGAGTCTGCCGGTAGGGCGGCCTTCGGCTGACGTCGATCGCGTTGCCGAACCTGGCCGGGTCCCCGACCGCGGTGTTGAATACCGAGATCTCGGCATCGACCGGTTTGCCGTCGCTGGTGAAGGTGCAGCGTGCCCGGGACCCGCTGTTCGACGGCTCGTCGGTGTACCAGGTGGCTTTGCAGTCGATGCCCGCCGCGACGAGCGCGGTCAGTACCTCGTCGGCCGAGGCGAAACGGATGTCCTCGGGCACCTGGGAGGGCACCGGTACCGGCGGTTTCTTCTCGGTACCGGCGCCGAGACCGCACGCCGTCAGTACGGACACGAGCAGGAGCCCGACCGCGAGGCGCGCGGTCTTCCCCATGGATTCAGCCTCCCGGTCGCGGAGTGGGCGAAGGCCCCGGGCTGGGGGTCGGGGTCGGTGGGCAGGGGTCCTCGTAGATCTGGTCCTTCCTCGGCGGCGGGGGCATCAGCCCCGGCTCGTAGACCTCCGGCTCGCGCTCGCCCGTGCCCTTCCCGGCGGCGCCGTCATGACGCATCACCGAGTCGACCGATACGTGATCGCCCGCCGGCACCTGCGATCTGACCTGCTCGAAGGCACGGTCACGCTCGCTCTCGGTCAGTTCGTTCCACGCCATCGCGTCGTCGAGATGCGGTTCGATCCTGTCCCAGTTGTTGCCCCGAGGCTTGATGGCGCCACCGCGCGGCCCGGATTCGTCCCCGTATTGCTCATTGCTCTCCCGCATCTGCGGTGTGTCCGCGGCGTAGAGGAGGAACAGTTGCTTGTCGGTGGACGCGCCGTGCTGGTTCTCCTCGATCATCTTCAGATGGTGCGCGGCGAAGCGCACGCTCAGTTCGGGGTCGTTCTCGATCAGAACGGCCAGTTCGTCGTTGGAGAGGTCCTTGATGGGGCGGCCGCCTTCCAGCTGGAAAGAGGACTCGTACCTGGTGGCGACGGCACGGGCCGAGTCGGGCTTGATGTGCACGATCCCCAGTGACTTGTCCGTCACCTGACCGCTGGCGATCGCGGCCCAGTTGGCGAACCGCCCCATCTCGGTGAGGAAGCCGCGGCCGCTCGGATTCCAGTTCTGATACCACTGCTGTTCCTGCCAGAGGGTCGCCAGCAGCAGCTTCCGGCTGATCCCGGTCTCCGCCGACGCCTTGTTCACGGCGGCGAGCACGCTCGGCGGGACGTTGAGATGGTGGACGCCGTCCCGTCCGCCGCTCAGCCGCAGGGCGATGGCCAGCGGACTGTTCGGGTCCAGCGCCTCCCGGGCCATGTTCGCGTCACCGAGCTTGGTCATTCCCTCGATGGTCCGCATGTCACGGGCGGCGTCGCGGTCCGCGCGACTGGCTGTGGCCAGGGCGGTGCCGATGGTCTCGGCGGCCTGGTTCACCTCCTGGGTCATGTCCTTCTGCTCGCCCTCGTTCCCCGTGGGAAGGAACCGGACCCGACCACTGTCGTCGACGGTGAGATGGTGCGAAGCGGCGTAGCCGACACCACTGCGCAGATCCCGCTGCGCGTTGGTGATCGTGTCGGCCAGCCCGTCGTACGTCTTCGCCAGCGCCCGCAGGGCGACGGCCGCCGCCTCGTAGTCCCCGGCGTTCTTGTGGAACGCCTCCCGTGCGCCGCGCGCCGCGTCCCCCGCCCAGCACCTGGACAGCGTCCGGCCGATCTCGTCCCGCGCGAACGCGCCCAACGCCTCGCACTGCTGGGCGGCCCGTATGACGTCGTCGGCGGCGTCGCGCCACTGCTGCGGCTTCGCGGTGTCCAATTCCGGTACGGAGACCATCAGGACTCCTCCAGCGCGTCCGCGTTGATCCGGATCCGGGTGGCGACGGAGACGTCGTCGCCGATCTGCTGGTCCATGGCGGCGGTGACGGCGTTCGCGGCGCCCTCCGCCATCGTCGCCAGCTCCTTGAGCCGCCGCTGCCACGCCTCGACGCACTCGTCGCTCGCGCCGCCGGACTCCCACCCCGCGTGCGACGTGCCGACGGCGACGGCGTCGTCGAGCCGCGATTTCCCCTTCGCCTCGGCCTGCGCCGTGAAGAGCTGCGACGTCTTCGTCCTGATCGGACCGTCCTGCAGCCCGAGATCCCCGGCGGCGGGACCCGGGGGCCCGGCGGTGGACGCGAGCCGCATCCCGGTCTCGGAACGACGCCGTAACGCGTCCTCCTTGAGCTGATTCCATTCGTCCTCGAATGACATGCGTCCCCCTGACGGCACGTGCATCACGATGAGATGAATCGGCGACCGGGGCCCGGCGGGCCCTCCGTCGCCATGAGTGCCTTCCCCCGAAGGGCCGCGACTCAAGCATCGGACCGCGCGGCCCGGGCGTCAGGGGGAGTCGGACGGCGGGATCTCGCCCGGGATCGGGCCCGGCGCCAGTATCGGAGCGCAGAGGGGACACGCGTACACCGTCCATCCCGCGCCGTCGGCCCGTTCGACGTGCCGTACGGCGACCGGCGCGTACGTCGGCCGCCCGCAGTCGCAGCAGATCGCCGTCCGGGCGGGCGGGGGCGTCCGCGTCAGCCCCTCGCCGTTCATGACCCGGCCACCGGTCGCACTCCGGCCACCAGCGGCAGGGGTCCGGCCGAAATCCGGAAAACGTACGGACGCGCGACCACGTCCGGGCTAAGGTCCCTCACGTTCGTCAGCTCCTTGTTCGAGAGTCGGCTGATGGGCCGTGCCCCCGGACGTTGCCGCGTCGCGGGGGTCCACCCGTGTTCACCTTGCCGTTCGGATGCCGGTGTATGCGGCGTCCCGGGCCAGTGCCTGCTCACGGACCCGCAGGGCCATTTCGTTGACGCAGCCCCCGCAGGCGTACAGATCGCCGATCGCGGCGGGCGTACGGACCGAGCCGATCCACAGCACGGGCACGCCCCGCCGCCCGCAGTAGAGCCAGCAGCCGCCGGTCACCCAGGCGTTGCCGTCCCCGGGCCGCGCGGGCGCGGGCCACACACCGCGCCACGGGAACCGGGCGGCGGACGTACGGCTCACGCCCGCCCCGCCCCCCGCTCCACCACGGCCGCGAGGGCGAGCGCGACGGGGGGCGCGACGCGCCCCAGCTCGATCAGCGGCAGCGGATCGGCGGCGGCGTACGTACACGGATCCACCCCCAGCGACGGCAGCCGCACCCCGGCCCGCGCGAGCGCTTCGCCGAGCGCGTCGCACGCTTCCTCGGCCTGCCTGATCTTCCCGTCCGCCATGAGCGGTTGCTCCAATCCTGATATTTCCCCCGTTTGCCTGTATGTCATACGGGAGTTGGGCTACTCTGCGTGTCCCGAGCGTCACTGAGCTTGGGCCCGGACCTTGCGAGCGACAACGTGTATGGCGGCTACTTCCACACCGTCCGGGAGTTACTTCCACACGGTTGGAAGGGGGCGCCATGCCACCTAGGAAAGCGACGACGGGCCGCAGCCAATCTCCGCGCCAGCGGTTCGCCGAGGAACTACGAGCACTACGGATCGAGTCGGGCGAGAGCCTGCGCAAACTGGCCGACCGGCTGGGCTGGGACTGGTCGCTGTTCGGCAAGATGGAGAACGGCGAGACGATCGGCGGCCCTGAGGTCGCGATCGCGCTGGACCAGCACTACGGGATGCGGGGAGCACTGCTGGCGCTGTGGGAGTTGGCGCTGGGGGACTCGACGCAGTTCAAGGCGCAGTACCGGCGCTATATGAAGCTGGAGGCCGAGTCCACAAGCCTTTGGCACTTTGCTGTGAGCGTTCTGCCTGGCCTGCTCCAGACGGACGGCTATGCCACGGCGGTGCTGTCGGCAGGCGGCGCGGGCGGTGTGGAACTAACCCAGCAGGTAGAGGCGCGAGCCAGTCGACGGGCGCTGTTGGTGGGCGACGACATACCGTACTTCCGAACGATCCTGTCGGAGGCGGTCCTGCGTACACCTCTTGGTGATCCTCGCGTATGGCGAGGGCAGCTGGAACATCTGCTCACCATGGCGGACCACCCGAGGATCACGCTCCAGGTGCTGCTCCAAGGGGCTGGCCTGCATGGTCTCGACAGCACGACGGTGATGTTTCTCCGGCTTACGGGCGGGCAGTCCGTGGCCTATACGGAGAACGCATACCGAGGTGAACTCATCGAAGAAGGCACATCTGTTGACCGTCTTCAGGTCGCATACGATGCGGTACGCGACCTGGCGCTGCCCCCTGCCGAGTCGCGGACATTCATCCTGCGGATGTTGGAGGAAGTGCCATGCGACGCCCCACCTTCGACCTGAGTGCCGTCACCTGGCGCAAGAGCAGCCACAGCAACCCTGATGGCGGCGCCTGCTTGGAGGTCTCCGACGACCTTCTCGCCACCGCTGCCTGGTTCAAGAGCAGCTACAGCAACTCCGACGGCGGCGAGTGCGTCGAGATCGCCGCGAACCTCCCCGCCGTCATCCCGGTCCGTGACAGCAAGACCCCCGAAGGCCCCGTCCTGATCTTCCCGGCCGCCGACTGGTCCACGTTCGTCACGGCGGTCAAGAGGGGCACGCTCCCCTCCTGATCGAATCCGACCCGAACGGCCCCGCCGCGACCGATGGCTGTCAGTGCCATCGGTCGTGGTGTTGGGCTCGCTCTGCGTAACCGCTCAACCGATAATTCCCCCATTTGCCGATACGGCATAAGGGTGTTGGGTGTGTTGTGTATGCCGAGTGCAACGAGAATGAGCCCTGACGGGGGGCGAGTACGGCGAACGACCCCTTCATGCCATGCCATCCGGCCGCACAGTTCACCATCCCCGGAGGGAGCGTCATGGGGTCGAGGAGAGCCACCACGGGGCGCAGCCAGTCCCCTCGCCAACGGTTCGCGGAGGAGCTCCGCCTCCGCCGCGCGGAGAGTGGCGAAACGTTGCGCAAGCTGGGCGACGCGCTGGGCTGGGAATGGTCCCTGTTCGGGAAGTTGGAGAAGGGCGAGAGCCTCGGCAGCTCGGATGTCGCGGAGGCGCTGGACCAGCACTACGGCATGAAAGGCGGGCTGATCGCCTTGTGGGAGCTGGCGTTGGCGGACCCCACCCAGTTCAAGGCGCAGTACCGCCGCTACATGCTGCTGGAGGCGCAGGCGGTGAGCCTGTGGCATTACGCCGTCGGTCTGCTGCCGGGGTTGCTCCAGACCAAGGAGTACGCGACCGAACTGCTCACCGCCGGCGGTCTCACAGGCCATGAGCTGGACCGGCAGGTGGAGGCCAGATCGGGCCGCGCGGAGCTGTTGACCGTGGACGGGACGACACACTTTCGGACGATTCTCTCCGAGGCCGTGCTGACGACGCCGCTGGCCGACCCCGACGCGTGGCGTAGGCAGTTGGAGCATCTGCTGGCGATGGGCGAACTCCCCAATGTCACCATCCAGGTGGTGCGCCAGACGGCGGGGATCCACAGCCTGACGAACACCGACACGATGTTCCTGCGCTCCCCGGACGACCACACCGTGGCCTGGGTGGAGACGGGCTACGCGGGCTATCTGGTGGAGGAGCGGGCCGCCGTCAACCGGCTCTGGCTCGCCTACGATGCCGTACGCGACCTGGCGCTTTCCCCGGCCGAGTCGCGAACTTTCATCCTGGGAATGCTGGAGGACGCATCGTGCGACGCCCCCTCGTCGATCTGAACGCGGCCGTCACCTGGCGCAAGAGCAGCCACAGCAACCAGGACGGCGGCGCGTGCGTCGAGATCGCACGACTCCCGGCGGTGGTCCCGGTCCGTGACAGCAAGACCCCGGACGGCCCCGTCCTGATCTTCCCGGCCGCCGGCTGGTCGACCTTCGTCACGGCCGTCAAATCGGCCGTGCTCACCGCCTGACGGCCGCGGCCGGCCCGCCGCGACGGCGGGCCGGCGGGAGCGGCTCAGGTGCAGGCGCTGACGTGGACGGTCCGGGTGGAGGAGGTGTCGGCCCAGGGGCCGGGCGGATTCCAGGTGGGGCTGTCGCCGTAGCGGCGGTGTGTCGAAGACTGTTCGAACTTCCAGTCGCCGACGACACATGACACCTCGGGCGTGCCGTAGTTGTCCCAGTGCGAGCCGGTTCCATCGGGCATGGAACCGTTGTGGACCTTGCCGTTCGGGTCGGTGAGCCGGAAGCGCAGATCCTTGGCGTCGCACTGGGCCGGAGCCCAGCCGAAATTTCCGTTGATCTTGCATTCGGAGGTGAGCGTCGGCGTGAGCTGCCCGAACTTCTCGCCCAGACACAGGAGGGTACGTACCTCGAACGTGCTCTCCGGGTAGTGCCAGCCCGCCTCTCCGGCGCAGTGCCAGTTGAAGCTCTCCGCGCTCACGGGCGCGGCCTGGGCGGTGGCCGGAAGGCCGAGGGCGGTGACGCAGACTGCCGCGCCCGCCGCCACCATCAGGGAAGCCCGCCCCCGGCGCGTACCTACCGTTGACATGTGTTGCTCCTTCTGCCGAGCCCGCTGATACCACTCGTCACCCTTCCGTTCCGCCCGCCGCCGTAACCCGGCGGGCTCCGAGGTTCACCTCACCGCGTGAACGGGTCGAACAAAGGGGGGATCGCGGTCAACGCGGCGTCGCCCGGAACGCCCTTCGGTACGCGCCCGGAGTCGTTCCCACCGAGGCCAGGAAGCGGCGGCGGAGGTTTGTCGCGGATGAGAGGCCGGCGCGGCGGGCCACCGTGTCGAGGGGGAGGTCCGTCGTCTCCAGCAGTTCGCGGGCCGTGGCGATGCGCTGGGCGAGCAGCCAGCGGCCGGGGCTGGTGCCGAGCTGGTCGGTGAAGCGGCGGGCCAGGGTGCGGACCGAGAGGCCAGCGTGGGCGGCCAGGTCGCCGAGGTCCACCGGGTCGCCGATGCGTTCCACCGCCCACTCCAGCAGCGGGGCGAGGGTGCCGTCGAAGTCGGCGGGGTGGGGCGGGGCCGCGTACTGGAGCTGGCCGCCCTCGCGGTGCGGGGGCATCACCATATTGCGGGCGATCCGCGCGGCGTGCCGGGCGCCGTGGTCGTTCCGGACGAGATGGAGGCAGAGGTCGATCCCGGCGCCGGAGCCCGCGCTGGTGGCGACGTCGCCGTGGTCCACGTAGAGGACGTCCGGGTCGAGGCGGACGTCCGGGAAGCGCGCGGCGAACTCCTCCGCCTGGCCCCAGTGGGTGGTGGCGCGGCGGCCGTCGAGGAGACCGGCGTACGCGAGGACGAAGGCGCCCGAGCAGATGCTGACGATCCGCGCGCCCCGGGTATGGGCGCGGCGCAGGGCGCGGACGGTCCGCGGGGACGGCGGTCGCCCGATCGGCAGCCGGCCGGGGACGACCACGGTGTCCGCGCGGGAGAGCGCGTCGAGTCCTTCGGCGACGAGCATGTCGTAGCCGGCGATGGTGGGGACCTGGCCGGGGTGCTCCGTACAGACGGAGAAGTCGTAGCGGGACGGGATACCCGGCCGGTCGACCCCGAACACCTCCGCCGCGCAGGCGAGTTCGAAGGTCGACTGCGGCGGGTGCACGAGGGCCGTGACGCGATGCATGGCAGGAAAGTATCCTAGGACGTCTTTTCTGACACTCGGCGGACCGGGGGCCGGGCGCGAGGCTGGACGGCATGACGAACGACGCAATGAAGAACGAGAAGAACCAGAAGAACGAGAAGAACGAGGCGACGGAACACGGCAACGCGGGCTATGTGTGGTCGGCCGTCGCCGACGCGCCCGTACGGGAGCTGTTCCCGGGGATCCGGCAGCGCCCCCTGTGGGCGGGCGGGAACGGCGCTTCGGCGCAGGTCCTGGAGATGGATCCCGGCTCCTGCTGGGAGGGGATCGACGTCCACGCCCCCGGCCCCGAGGAGGTCTTCGTGGTCTCCGGGGTGTTCAACGACGGCGAACGGGACTATCCGGCGGGCAGCTTCATCCACGCGCCCGCGGGTTCCTCGCACGTACCGCAGTCGGCGACGGGCTGCACGATCTTCGTCTTCTACCCGGAGGGCTGACGCGCGCCGCCGCCCGGGAAGGGGAAGGCCGACGGGCCCCTGGAGCACCCCCGTGACCCCAGGGACCCCGTCGGGCTCACCCGGCCGTGCGGAGAGGTGCCGTCTCCTCCCAGCGGCGGCCCATGGCCTTGAACATGGCCGGATAGACGCCGAGACGGCGGAACGGCTTGATGACCGCCAGATAGATGCGGCCGAAGAGGCCGTTGGGCTTCACCAGGACGGCCATCTGGGCGTGGTGGCCGCCCGCGCCGTCCGGCACCCAGCCGATGTGCATCGCCGCGTGCACGGTCCTGTTGGCGACCTCGGCGATCCACTCGTCATGGGTCCGGTAGACGGATCTGAACGGGACGGGCTTCAGATCCGGGCCCCGGGGCCCGTCGAGCAGATCGTCCGGGAGCCGTTCGCGGAGCGACGGGACCCGGGCGCCGACTCCCGTACCGGGTTTGTCCCAGCCCAGGAGGGCGCCGAGCTTCCAGCGGACCAGGAACAGGGTGGCGGCCACCGGATGCGCGAACGGGGAAGCCGACCGCTCCGGCACCGCCGCCGCCCCGTCCTGGGCGGTTCCGGCGAACTGGCGTACGAGATGGATCAGATCGTCCGGGCCGCCCGGTGTGGGCAGTCGCCAGACGTCCGCGAGGGCGAAGTCCTCCGCGATGGCGTGGATCCGCCAGGGGCGGGAAGTGTGCGCGCTGCTCGGCAGCCTCATGCGGTTGCCCCCCTTGACTATACGGTGGCGTATAGAGGGAGACTAGACGGATCTATACGGTGCCGTCTATACGTTCCCGTATAGATCCTGGGCGGATGCGGGCGGATGAGGAGTCGGAACGTGGGCGTGACGAGAACACCGAGAGGCAAGTGGATCGAGGAGGGGCTGCGGGCGCTCGCCGCCGGCGGCCCCGAGTCGGTCCGGATCGAACCGCTGGCCCAGGCGCTCGGCGTCAGCAAGGGCGGCTTCTACGGGCACTTCGCGAACCGGGACGCGCTGCTCGCCGAGATACTGGACGCGTGGGAGAGCTCGGGCACGGACGGTGTGGTGGCCCGGGTCGAGCGCGACGGCGGTGATGCCAGGAAGAAGCTGGCGCGGCTCTTCGGGATCGTCGCGGTCCGGGCCGAGGAGGAACCCGCCACCAGCATCGCCGTCGACCTGGCCGTGCGGGACTGGGCCCGCCGCGACGAGGACGTCGCCCGCAGGCTGCGACGGGTCGACAACCGGCGCATGGAGTATCTGCGCACGCTGTTCCGGGAGTTCTGCGCGGACGAGAAGGACGTCGAGGCGCGCAGCATGCTCGCGTACTCCCTCCGGATCGGCTACCACTACGTGGCGGTGGACCACGGGGAGTACAGCCGGGGCGAGGTGATGGAGATGATCCGGGACATGCTGCACGCCTGACGGGGCCGGGCCGGTGCCGGTGACCGGTGCGGGTCACCGGAACCGGGCACCGGAGCGGGGCACCGGAACGGCCGGGGCCCACCCGTTACGGCCGGTGCCCGCTCGCCTCAGCCGTCGCCCCGCAGCGCCGCCCGCAGATGGCCGTTCGACTCCTCCAGCAGCCGGGTCGCCGACTTCGCGTCGGTGTCGGCGAGGATCATCAGAATCGCGGGCTTCACCTCGCCGCCCGTGGCCTCCAGGGCCGATTCGATCTCCTCGGCCGTGGCACCCGTGGCGAAAGAAACGATTCGGCGCGAGCGGGCCCGGAGTTTGTCGTTGGACGCGCGCATATCGACCATGAGGTTCCCGTACGTCTTGCCGAGCCGGATCATCGTGATCGTCGAGATCATGTTGAGCACCAGCTTCTGGGCCGTACCGGCCTTCAGCCGGGTGGAGCCGCTGAGGAGCTCCGGTCCCACGACCACCTCCACACCGTGGTCGGCCGCCGCCGCGAGCGGGCTGTTCGCGTTGTTGGAGAGGCCGATGGTCAGCGCGCCGACGCCCCGGGCGTAGCGGACCGCGCCGACCGCGTAGGGCGTACGGCCGGACGCGGAGATCCCGACCACCGTGTCGTCCGGGCCGAGACCGAGCCCGGCCAGGTCCGCCGCGGCCAGGTCCTCCCGGTCCTCCGCGCCCTCGACGGCCGTGACGAACGCCGCGGGCCCGCCCGCGATCAGGCCCACGACCTGCTCCGGGGCCGTATTGAAGGTGGGCGGGCACTCACTCGCGTCCATCGTGCCCATCCGGCCCGCCGTACCGGCGCCCGCGTAGATCAGCCGGCCGCCGCGGGCCATCCGCTCCGCCGCCGCGTCGATCGCCGCGGCGATGACGGGTAGCTGCTCCGCGACGGCGCCGGGGACCGAACGGTCCTCGGTGTTCATCAGCCGGGCGATGCCGAGCGTCGGCAGCCGGTCGATCTCCGCGAGATCGGGCCGGAACGCCTCGGTGGTGAGCGCGGCCAGCTGGGCGCCGAGTTCGCGGTACGCGGGCGGGACGGACGTCATGGGCGACTCCTTCATCGATGGGTGGTGGTCCGGGGGGAGTGCCGGTGCGCGAGGGCCTCGTAGGAGGCGGCGAGCGCGGGCGCCGCGGTCTCGTACGTCCGCTGCGCCACACCTATGAACAGGCAGTCCACGACGAGCAGTTGTCCCGTACGCGATGACATCGCGGCGGGCCGCAGCTCGCTCTCCCGCGCGGTCGACGTGGTCAGGACATGGTCGGCGTACTGCGTGACCGGGCTGTCGGGGCGGCCGGTGATCGCGACGGTCGTCGCACCGCGTTCGAAGGCGGTACGGAGCGGTTCGATGACGTCGCCCGTGGAGCCCGAGTGCGTGATGGCGATCGCCACGTCGCCGGTCCTGAGCTGGACCGCGTTGGTGACCGCGAGATGCGGATCGGCGTGGGCGTGGGCGATCAGCCCGATCCTGAGCAGCTTCTGCACCAGGTCCATACCGACGAGCGACGACGCCCCGACGCCGTAGACGTCGATCCTGCGGGCGGTCGCCGCGGCCACGACCGCGGCGGTGAGCTGGCTGATGTCGAGTCCGGCCGCGGTGTCGGCGAGGGTCTGCCGCTCGTCGTGGGCGAGCTTGGCGACGACGTCCCCGATCGGGTCGTCCACCGCGATGTCCGCGGTGACGGCGGGCGCGCGCCCGGACTGCTGGTGGGCGGCGAGCCCGGCGAGGGCGAGCCGCAGATCGCGGTAGCCCGGGTAGCCGAGCAGCCGGGCGGTACGGACCACGGTGGCCTCACTCGTACCGGTCCGGGTCGCCAACCCGGTGACCGTGAGGGCGGCGCAGCCCGCCGGATCGTCGGCGACGGCCTCGGCGACCCGCTGCATCGAGCGGGTCATGGAGGGGGCGAGCGTACGGACCTTGGCGGCGAGGGCGGCGGGCGCGGGCGGTGTGTCGCTGGCGGCTGCCCCCTTGTTGAAAATTTCCTTCACCGAATTACCCATGGTATGAAAGCTATTTTCACATCATGGGGCCGGTCAAGACCCCCGGCGGTAACCGTTGGTATAGGTCGGGCAAGGAAAGACCAGCTCGTGGGGCCTCTGGGACGCGACGGGACCTTCGGGTCGGCCGACGGGTGCGGGACAATGGCGGCATGGACGATGCCGACCCCCTGGAGCAGGCGCTGCACACCGCCCGCGCCCTGATCCTCGCCGACCTCGCGGCCCGCGACGTCGCGGACGCCGACGTGGTCTCCCTGGTGGAGGAGGCCGTCGTCCATCGCCGCTGGTGGGTGGAGCAGTGGCCGGAGGGCGTCTCCTACGTCACCGGACTCGTCGCCCAGGACGTCCAGGACGCCCTGCTGGAGCGGCACGGCCGCTGGCCCCTCTGCCCGGTCTGCGACACCGGCGACCCGCACGCCCTCGGCGTCGAGCCCGAACTGGGCGATGACCCCCACTGGGTCTGCGAGCAGGCGGGCGTGGTCGTGGCCAGGGTGGGAACGCTCGGCGCGGGCGGCGCCGGTGGCACGGGCGGCGCGGCGGGTGCGGACACCGCCGGATGACCGTCTACATCGATCCGCCGACCTGGCCGGGGCACGGCACGACATGGTCGCACCTGATCAGCGATGTCTCGTACGACGAACTCCACGCCTTCGCCGCCTCCATCGGCTGCCCGCGCCGGGCCTTCGAACGCGACCACTACGACGTCCCGATCCACCGCTACCGCGACGCCGTCGCGGCGGGCGCCGTCGAGATCCCCAGCCGCGAGATCGTCCGCCTGCTCCTGGCGGCGGGCCTCCGCCACCGCAGGAACGGGCCGGCGTAGCCCGTCGCGGTTCAAACCGGGAAGGCCGAGGTGTCGATCTTGAGGTCGAACGGCTCGGGGAGGTGGAGCTGGTCGCCGAACGGTACGCGCCGCGTGAGCAGGTAGGCGCCGTTCTTCGGCTCGGTGAAGAGCGTCGACGTCGGCCCGTGCCGGTCGAAGCGGTCCACGAGGAGATACGTCGGGATCCCCGCCTGCGCGTACGCGTCGCGCTTGGTCACCCGGTCGTCGTCCGCGTTGAACGGTGAGGTGACCTCGACGACCAGCAGCGCCTCCCCCGCGTCCACGGGAGTGTTCCTCCCGGCGGGCACGGCGGCGACCACATCGTCGGGGACGACGACCAGATCGGGGATGCAGAGCTTCTCGGAGGCGACGATCTGGATCCCCAGGGTCTGGAAGATCTCCCACTCGGTGGGAAGCACGGTGAGCAGAGCCCGTTGCAGCTTGGCCGTGATCCGGTTGTGCTGTGCGTGCCGAGGCGAAACCAGGCGGATCCGTCCTTCACCGATTTCCGCGTGCCACCCCTCGGGCACGTCCAGCTCTCGCCAGGTGTCCAGGAGCAAGTCCCACAGTCGGTCATGCGACATCTGGACCATTTCGGTCTTCGCGGCTGTCATCGCGGATCCCTTCCCCCATGGCCTGACGGAGCCAACGTAGGTAGGTGGCGCCGCACGCGTCGTCCACTTCGGCCAGCATTCCACGATCGGGTGACGGACGAACGGAACCCGGACGCTCCGGGGCGTCCGGGGCGTCCGGGCGGCGGCTCAGATCCGTTCCGCGCCCGTCCCGGTCGGCACCGCGTCCGCGTGGACCGCCAGCGCGGCGGAGCCCGTGACCACCCGCGAGCGGCCGTGGAGGCGCATCGCGACCATCACCAGGGCCAGGGCCGTGATCAGCATCGCCGCGCCCGCCCAGGCCGGGGACTCGTAGCCCAGGTCGGCGTCGATGACCGTGCCGCCGAGCCAGGGGCCCACGGTGTTGCCCAGGTTGAACGCGGCGGTCGTGGTCGCAGCCGCGAGCGTCGGGGCCGCGTTCGCCACATTGAAGATCCGGGCGTTCAGCGCCGGGGCCGTGTAGAACGCCGAGACACCCAGCAGGAACGCCAGGACGATCACCACCGCCGGTACGGTCGCGAAGACCGCGAGCGCCGCCAGGAAGACCGTGGACGCCGCGATACCGCTGATCATCACGCCGAACAGATGCGCGTCGGCGACCCGGCCGCCGATCGTCGTACCGACCAGCGCGCCGATGCCGAAGAGCGCGAGGACCGTGGAGACCCAGCCGTCGCCGATGCCCGCGACATCGGTGAGCAGCGGGGCGAGATACGAGAACGCGGCGAAGACGCCGCCGCCCGCGAGCGCCGTGATGACCACCGCGAGCCAGACCTGCCGGTCGCCGAAGATCGACAGCTCGCGCTTCAGCCGGGGCTTTTCGGCGGGGACCGGGATGTGCGGGATCTTGGTCACCACGCCGACCAGCGCCACCGCCGACGCGATGCCGACCGCCCAGAACGCGGAGCGCCAGCCCAGCTGCTCACCGAGGAAGGCGCCCAGGGGGACGCCCAGCACATTGGCGATCGACAGTCCGCCGATCATCACGGCCATGGCCCGCGCCCGGGAGTTCACCGGGACCATCGCCACCGCGACGGCCGCGCCCAGCGCCCAGAAACCGGCGCAGGCGAGCGCGCTGACGACCCGGGACACGAACAGGATCTCGTACGTCGGCGCCAGCGCGCCGGCCACCTGGCCCAGGCCGAAGACGGAGATCAGGGCGATCAGGGTGGCCTTGCGGGGCAGTTTGAGGGTGGCGACCGCGAGCAGCGGGGCGCCCACGACCATGCCGATCGCGAAGGCGGATATCAGCAGCCCCGCCTGCGGGATCGAGACGTCCATGTCGTCGGCGATGGGCGGCAGCAGCCCGGAGAGCATGAACTCACTGGTGCCGAGGGCGAAGACGGAGAGCCCGAGGATGTAGACCGCGAGCGGCATCCCGGGGCGTTCGGGCGAGGCGGTCACGGTGGTGGTGGGGGCGGGGGGCGGCACGGGAGCGGATTCGGGCATGACAAGGGGAACCGCCGGGGACGCCGTACGCATTCCCCGCCCGCGGTGATGACACCTTTCCGCAACAGAGCCTTGATGCGCGGGACCGGCGACTATCCGCCCGTCAGCGCCGCGTTCGCACCGCCCCGCAGGTCCTCGTATCCCTGCGCGATCAGGGCCGCCGGGGCCCGGCAGGCGGTCCTGGCCGACTCCGCGGCGGGGGCCTTCGCGCACTCCAGCCTTCCGTACGTCCCGACCGCGTCCCGCAGCTTCCGCGCCACGCCGGTCAGCGTCGCGAAGCCCTCCCGTCCCGCGGTCTCCCGCAGGGCCAGCGCCGCGGCCTCGTCGGTGGCGGCAGCGGCGGCGGCGCACTTCTCCGTGAACATCCGGGCCGACGCCGTCGAGCAGGGCGAGCCGGTCCCCGAGCCGTACCGCCCCTCGCCCTCCGCGATCTTGTTCAGTACGGCGCCGTGGACCTCCTCGGCGGTACGCGCCTTCGGCGGCAGCGATACCTCCCGCGAGATCGCGTCCTTTCCGGCGGCGGGCGCCGCGGCGGACGAGCGGGCCGCGGCGGGGCGGTCGTCACCGCCGTCCGTACAGCCCGTGAGCAGCAGCAGGGCGGACAGCGCGGCCACCGCGACGGGACCGCGCGCCCATCGAGTGGCGGGCGGGACGGAAGAAACGAGCACCATGATCAACCCCCAGGAGTGTGGCGACACCCTATAGCGGTGGATCAGCCCGCCCCGGCGGTGAGGCGCGCCAGTTCGGCCGTCATGTTCGCCCGGGCCGCCGACTCCCACTCCCGGGTGCCGTACGGGGTGTGGAAGAGCCGGGGCAGCTCCAGCAGCCGGCGCAGGATCTCCGCCCGGCCCCGCCGGAACGCGTCGTCGGGGACGAAGGCGTACTCCTCCCGTACCGCGTCGGCATAGGCGCGGTACGCCTCCGGGTCGGACGCCAGGACCCCCAGGTCGGCGTCGCAGAGCGCGGCGCCGTTGGCGTCGCCGGGGCCCGGCGCGTGCGAGACCGTGAGCCGCACCAGACGGGCCACCTCCGCCGTCGCCGCCGGGTCGAGGCCCGCCTCCGGGAGGGCGCGCTCCGCGAGCCGGGCCGACCGCTCCTCGTTCTCGGCGCGGTCCGGGCGGTACACCGCGTCGTGGAACCAGGCCGCGATCCTGACCAGGTCGGGATCGGCGGCGTGGTCGGCGACGAGGTCGATCCGGTCGAGTACGGCGACCAGGTGGTCCGTACCGTGGTACCGGCGCTGCGGCTCCGACCAGCGGGCCAGCAGCTCCTCGGCGTACGGCCGCGGATCGCGGCCGGGACCGGGTGCGGGACTTGGGCCCGGACCGGGTGCGGCGGTGGGGACGTTCCGTGCTCCGGTCAGCGCCCGCGCCCAGCGCGCGTGCAGCACGGACAGCACGGCCGGGTCGGACGGCTCGTACGGGGAGTCGGCGGTCATGCGCCGACTGTAGAACCGGGCGGTACGAAGCCTGGCCCCGGGTCCCCCTCATTTGCTTGGCTGGCCCCATGGAACCCACCACGGAACCCACCAGGCCCGCCGACCCCACGAGCACCGGCCCGGTCCGCGATCCGGAGCTGCCCGGCCTCCTCTTCAGGACCGAGCGGGACGCGCTGATCCCGCTGCTGCGGGCCCGGCCCGACGACGACTTCGCGATCCGGACCTGCTGTCCCGGCTGGACCGTGCGGCATATCGTCGCGCACTGCGTGACCGTACTGTCCCGGGTGGTCGAGAACCGCTACGAGAAGGACGTCTTCTCGCCCGCGTCCAACGACCGCGACATCGCGGGCGTCGCCGACCGGTCGAACCGGGACCTCGTCGACGACTTCGAACGGCTGCTCACCGACGCGGGACCGGTGATCGCCGCCGCCGGGCACGGCAAGCTCGACGGCATCGGCTTCGGCGAGTGGGTGCACGCGGGCGATCTGCGGGACGCGCTCGGCGAACCGGGGGCGTACGAGGGCGAAGGGCTGCCCCACGCCCTCGCACTGCTCGCCGCGCTCAGCCGGGCCCGCCGCGCCCAGCCGCTGCTGGCCCGGCTCGACGGACACGGGTCGCCGCTCGTCCTCGGCGCGGACAACCCCGGGCCCGCCCTGTACAAGGGACCGGCCGGGACGCTGATCCGGCTGGTCACGGGGCGTCCGTTGACGGGGACGCGCTATGAGCTGACCGGGGCGACGGAGGCCGAACTGGTCTTCTTCGCATAGCCGCCCCGGGTCGGTACGCGGCGGCCGAGAGGCCCCGCGCCCGGCGGCCCGGCCGGCGCGTCCCCGCGCCCCGCCGGGCCCCCTTCAAGCCAACGACCCTTGCTGAGCAGGCCGTTCGGCGACCTTCGAGAGCTCCTGCTGTCCGAAAGTCGATCTTGCCGGGCGATATCCGGAGACGCATGCTTCCTAACGCGCGGACCCCCCATCGAACACATCACCGAATCCGCGCACTCCCCCCACCTATGAAGGAAGCACCGGTGACGATCACACCCGAGCGGGAACCCCGTACCCGCGTCGCCATCCACCGCCCCGCCGTCGTCCTCCCCGACCATGTGGTCACCCAGGAGGAGATGATCAGCGCCCTCGGGGACCACTTCGCCCGAATACCCCATGTCGAGCGCGGCCTCGACCTGATGCGCAGTACCACCGTACGGACCCGCAGCCTGGTCGCCGACCTGCCGGCCATCCTCGCGCCCCGCTCCTTCGGCCTGCGCAACGCCCACTACCGGAAGGAGGTCGTCCGGCTCGGGGCCTCGGCCGCTGAGCGGGCCCTCCGGTCCGCCGGAACCGACCCCGCCGACGTCGACGCCTTCGTCTTCGTCTCCTGCACCGGCTACGCGCTGCCCGGCCCGGACGCCTACATCGCCCAGGAGATCGGCCTCCGGCCGACCGTACGGCGCACCCCCATCCAGCAACTGGGCTGCGCCGCCGGGGCCTCCGCCCTCGCGGAGGCGTTCCACTTCCTCCAGGGCTACCCCGAAGCGACGGTCCTCGTCGTCGCCGCCGAACTCAGCTCCCTCTCCTTCCAGCCCGAACAGCACTCGCTGAGCGACTTCATCTCCAACGGCGTCTTCGGCGACGGCGCCGCCGCCGCCGTACTGCGCCGCGCGACCCCCGGGGCCACGGGCTTCCGGATCCACGCCGCCCGGCAGCATCTGCTCCCCGAATCCCAGTCGGTGATCACGGGCAGCACCACCGAGGAGGGCTTCCACTTCCGGACCGATCCCCGGGTGCGTTCCACGGTGCCCCGGGTGATTCCCGAGATCGAGGCCTTCCTCACCGAGCTCGGCTGGAAGCCGGACGAGCTGGAATTCTGTGTCTCCCACACCGGCGGGCCGGTCATCATGGACGGCGTGGAAGAGGGCCTCGGGCTGCGGCCGGGGACTCTGAGGCACAGCCGGGAGAGCATGGCCCGGATGGGGAACACCTCCAGCGTCTCCGTCTTCGACGTCCTCCGGCGGCACCACGGGGACGGTTCCCCGGAGTCGGGCACCCCGGAGCCGGGATCGCGGGGTCTGATCGTCGCCTTCGGGCCCGGGTTCACCACCGAGGTGCTCGCCGGCTCCTGGCACGACGACGGGGCCGCACGGACCGAACGGGCCGGGCAGGCCGGGCAGGCCAGCCGCGCCGGGCGGACCGCAGGGACCGGGTGGCCCGGCGGGACCACCGGCACCGGCTGACCGGCCCCGCCGTCGCGCCCTGCGCCGTTCGGGTGATGCCGGACCGTTTCCCCACCATCCGTGCGTGTGACGCGCGGATGCGGGGCGGCCCACCGGGCATGAATCGCCACGGCAACCGCCCGACCAGCAGAAAGACCCCTTGATGCGTCTGATGCGTCTTCGTTCCGCCGTCACCGCCGGCACCGCGGCCCTCGGCGCCGTCCTGCTCCTCGTGGCCGTCCCGGCCTCCGCCTCCGCCGCCACGGGGCAGTTCCGTTACGACTACACGACCGTCGACGGCTACCAGGCCTCCGGCTTCCTGAACAACCCGCCGAGCGGCGAGTGCCTGGACCTCCCCGGGGTCGGCCCGGAGAACCCCGAGCCCGGCCACTCGCCGAAGAACCGTACCGACTCCTGGGCGACGGTCTACTCCGGATCGGGCTGTACGGGCGCCGTCTTCCGGCTCCGGCCGGAGACCGGCGGGGCGTCGGAGCGGCTGAAGGTGCGGTCCGTCGTCTTCGACTGAGGCACCCGGGGCCCTCGGGGAGGGGCACAGATATCGGAAATGTGCCGGAATCATCCAGTGGGGTGACACTGGAAGGCGGGGAAGCACCCCGGGTGCCACGTCATACGGAGGCGGACATGGCCGGAATGATCATTTTCGGGCTCCTCCTCGCGGGCATGCTCTGCGCCGCGATGTGGTGGGACGGCCGGCGGCGCGCGAATCTGGTGACTCCGCGCCCCGACGAGCAGCCGCACCGCCCCGAGCACAGTGAGCACGTCGAGGAGGTCCGTGAGGAGGACGGCCCCGACGCCTTCCCCCAGGACGGTGGACGGCTGCTCCCGTACAACATGCGTCCGCACAGCAGCCACAGCACCGGCAAGGGGCGGGAGTCCCGGCCCAAGCACGGGCCGAACGCCCACAGCGGTTCCTTCGGCAGCGGCGGACTGGGCGGCTGAGCCCGGACCGGGTCCGGCGGAATCCGGTGGACCCCGGACGGAGGACAGAAGGCCCGCCCGTCGGCGGGTGACCGTATGCGGCACCGTTGTACGGACCTCCGTCCGGCGATACGGAAGGGGCCCCGGGCGGGGGAACCCCCCCGGGGCGCCGACCGAGTGCCCCCCCCCCCCCCCCCCCCACCCAACGACCCGGCGGGGAGGACCCCCGCCCACCGCCGGTGGCCCCCCCCCAAAACCC